>NZ_JBHXEM010000070.1:0-9998 GCF_042724755.1 Kitasatospora sp. NPDC127067
CCCCCGCCCGGCCCGGCCCGGACGACGGCCCGACCGTCCCGACCACCACAGCCGGCCACCACCGCCTCCGGGAGGCCCAGCAATGCCCGTAGTCACCGATCCGTACACGCCCGGCACCCCGTGCTGGGTCGACCTGATGGCGAGCGACCAGCAGGCCGCGCTCGACTTCTACCGCGACCTGTTCGGCTGGCAGGGCGAGGTCGGCCCGGCCGAATTCGGCGGCTACGCCGTGTGCCACCTCAACGGCCGGCCGGTCGCCGGGATCATGGCGCAGATGGCGCCCGAGGGCCAGCCGGTGCCGCCCGTCGCCTGGACCACCTACCTCGCCTCGGACGACGCCGACGCGGCCCGGACCTCCATCACGGAGGCCGGCGGCACCGTCCTGTACGACCCGATGGACGTCGGCACGATCGGCCGGATGCTGGTCGCCGCCGACCCGACCGGCGCGGTGTTCGGGGTCTGGCAGGCGATGGACTTCATCGGCGCCGGCGTGGTCAACGAGCCCGGCGCGCTGGTCTGGAACGAGCTCAACACCGCCGACACCGGGACGGCCGGCAGCTTCTACCAGCCGGCCCTCGGGCTGCGCCCGGCCACCATCCAGGGCATGGACGGCTACTTCTCGCTCAACGTCGGCGACCGCACGGTGGGCGGCATGCAGGCGATGCCCGGCTACCTGGCGCCCGGTACGCCCTCGCACTGGATGACCTACTTCTCGGTGGACAGCGCCGACTCCACGGTGGACGCCCTGGTCAAGGCCGGCGGCTCGGTGATCCAGCCGGCCTTCGACATGCAGTCCGGCCGGATGGCGGTGGTCCAGGACCCGCAGGGCGCGGTCTTCGCGGTCGTCGAGCCGCCCGAGGCGCAGATGCCCGACTCGCCGTAACTCCGTCCGGTCCGGTCCGGTCCCGTCCGGTCCGGTCCGGTCCCGTCCGGTCCGGTCCCGGCCGGGCAGCCGGAAGCCGCCCTTCCCGCGACGCGCCGCCGGGAAATGGGCGGCTTCCCCCCGTTCCCGGGTAAGACTGCACCCATGCTGGGGCTACCGGACGACATCCGTGCTTTCCTCTTCGACCTCGACGGGGTGCTCACCCAGACCGCGAAGGTGCACGCCGCGGCCTGGAAGGACACCTTCGACGCCTTCCTGCGCGCCGAAGCCGACCGCACCGGCGGGCAGTTCGTCCCCTTCGACGCCGTCACCGACTACGACACCTACGTGGACGGCCGCCCGCGCCTGGACGGCACCCGCGCGTTCCTGCTCGGCCGGGGCATCGAACTGCCCGAGGGCACCCCGGAGGACCCGCCCAACTCCCGTACCGTGCAAGGGATCAGCCGGGCCAAGAACGACACCGTGCTGCGGCTGATCCGTGAGCGGGGCGTCCAGCCGTACCAGGGCTCGGTGGACTACGTGCACCGGCTGCGCGCGGCCGGGCTGCCCAGCGCCGTGGTCTCCTCCAGCGCCAACTGCCGCGACGTGCTGCGGGCGGCCGGGATCGAGGAGCTGTTCGAGGTGATCGTGGACGGCAACGTCGCCAAGGCCGAGGGCCTGCCCGGCAAGCCCGCCCCCGACACCTACCTGTACGCCGCCCGCGCCCTCGGTGTCGAACCCGCCCGCGCCGCGGTCTTCGAGGACGCGCTCGCCGGGGTCGCCTCCGGCCGGGCCGGCGGCTTCGGCGCGGTGGTCGGGGTGGACCGCACCGGCCAGGCCGCCGAACTGCGCCGGGACGGAGCGACCGTGGTCGTCCAGGACCTCTCCGAGCTCCTGGGGGAGGGGGGCGCGTGAGCGAGCGCGGCGAGCGAATCATCGAGAGGCGCGTGCGGGCGAACGCCCCTGCCGAGCGCGGCGAGGTGGGCGCATGAGCGAGCGCGGCGAGCGAATCATCGAAAGGTGCGTGTGGGCGAATGCCCCTGCCGAGCGCGGCGAGGTGGGCGCATGAGCGAGCGCGGCGAGCGAATCATCGAAAGGTGCGTGTGGGCGAATGCCCCTGCCGAGCGCAGCGAGGTGGGCGCATGAGTCCCGGGGACAACTTCGCGATCGACCCCTGGCAGATCACCGAACAGGGCCTCGACCTGGGCGCGTTGGCCCGCGCCGAGTCCGTCTTCGCGCTGTCCAACGGGCACATCGGCCTGCGCGCCAACCTGGACGAGGGCGAGCCGCACGGCCTGCCCGGCACCTACCTCAACGGTGTCTTCGAGCTGCGCCCGCTGCCGTACGGCGAGGGCGGCTACGGCTACCCGGAGTCCAGCCAGAGCGTCATCAACGTGACCAACGGCAAGATCATCCGGCTGCTGGTGGACGACGAGCCCTTCGATCTGCGCTACGGCGAACTCGTCAGCCACAAGCGCTGGTTGGACTTCCGCGAGGGCCTGCTGCACCGTGAGGCCGAGTGGACCTCCCCGGCCGGGCGGACGATCAAGGTGCGCTCCTCCCGGCTGGTCTCGCTCACCCAGCGCGCGATCGCCGCCGTCGAGTACAGCGTCGAGGCGGTGGACGGCCCGGTGCGGATCGTGCTCCAGTCCGAGCTGGTCGCCAACGAGCAGCTGCCCGGCGGCCCCGAGGGCGACCCGCGGGCCGCCGCCGTGATGGAGGCGCCGCTGCAGCCCGAGGCGCACCACGCCAGCGCCACCAAGGCCGTCCTGGTGCACCGCACCCGCTACAGCGGCATCCGGGTCGCGGCCGGGATGGACCACATCATCGAGGGCCCGGAGAAGTCCGACACCGTCGCCGAGTCCGAGGCCGACCACTGCCGGATCAGCGCCACCACCGTGCTCAAGGCCGGCCAGCGGCTGCGGCTGACCAAGTTCATCGCCTACGGCTGGTCCGGCACCCGCTCGCTGCCCGCCGTCCGGGACCAGGTGGAGGCCGCGCTGACCGCCGCCCGCTACACCGGCTGGGACGGGCTGGTCGCCGAACAGGCCGCGTTCCTCAAGGAGTTCTGGGAGACCAGCGACATCGCGATCGAGGGCGACGTCGAACTCCAGCAGGCCGTCCGGTTCGCCGTCTTCCACGTCCTGCAGGCGGGCGCCCGCAGCGAGGAGCGGGCCATCCCCGCCAAGGGCCTGACCGGGCCCGGCTACGACGGGCACAGCTTCTGGGACACCGAGACCTTCGTCCTGCCGGTGCTCACCTACTGCCTGCCCGCCGCCGTCAACCAGGCCCTGCGCTGGCGGCACACCACCCTGCCGCTGGCCCGCGAGCGGGCCGCCCAACTCGGCCTGTCCGGCGCGGTGTTCCCGTGGCGGACGATCCGCGGCGAGGAGTGCTCCGGGTACTGGCCGGCCGGCACCGCGGCCTTCCACATCGGCGCCGACATCGCCGCCGCCGTCGCCCGCTACGTCCGGGCCACCGGCGACGCCGAGTTCGAGCGCGAGTACGGGCTCGAACTGCTCGTCGAGACCGCCCGGATGTGGCGCTCGCTCGGCCACCACGACGTGTCCGGGAGGTTCCGCATCGAGGGCGTCACCGGCCCCGACGAGTACAGCGCCGTCGCGGACAACAACGTCTTCACCAACCTGATGGCGCAGAGCAACCTGCGGGCCGCCGCCGAGGCCGCCGTCCGCCACCCGCACGAGGCCTCGCTGCTCGGCGTGGACACCGAGGAGACCGCCGCCTGGCGCGACGCGGCCGCCGCGATGTACATCCCGTACGACGAGGACCTCGGCGTCCACCCGCAGGCCGACGGCTTCACCCACCACCAGGTCTGGGACTTCGAGCGGACCCCGCCGGAGAAGTACCCGCTGCTGCTGCACTTCCCGTACTTCGACCTGTACCGCAAGCAGGTGGTCAAGCAGGCCGACCTGGTGCTCGCCATGCAGGTCCGCGGTGATGCCTTCACCGACGAGCAGAAGGCCCGCAACTTCGCCTACTACGAGCGGCTGACCGTCCGGGACTCCTCGCTCTCCGCCTGCACCCAGGCGGTCATCGCCGCCGAGGTCGGCCAGCTCGACCTCGCCTACGACTACACGGCCGAGGCGGCGCTGATGGACCTGCACGACCTCGGCGGCAACACCCGGGACGGCCTGCACATGGCCTCGCTCGCCGGGGCCTGCATCGCCCTGGTGGCCGGCTTCGGCGGGCTGCGCGACCACAGCGAGACGCTCTCGTTCCGGCCGCGGCTGCCGTCCGGGCTGATGCGGCTGAGCTTCTCGCTGCTGGTGCGCGGGCACCTGCTCGGCGTCGAGATCACCCATGAGCGCACGACGTACACGCTGCGCCGCGGCGAGGTCCTCCACCTGCGGCACGACGGCGAGGCGGTGCGGGTCGAGTCCGGGTCCCCGGTCACCCTGGCGACCACCGTCCCGCCCGCGCAGGAGCGGGTCGCCCAGCCCCCGGGCCGCGAACCCGGCCGCCGTCAGCCCCAGGCCGGCCTCGCGGCCGGCAAGCTCGGTCAGCAGGACCACCTGGCGGCCGAGTAGCCCGTACCCCGCTCACTCCTTCGGCCCGCCCCGGCTGCGCCCGTCACCTCCCCGGCGGAGGGTGCAGGTGTCCCGTGGCGACCGAAGGAGCACAGCCGTGGTGAGCGTGGCCGAGCAGATGGTGGAAGTGCTCCGGCAGGCCGGGGTGGAGCGGGTCTACGGCGTCGTCGGCGACAGCCTCAACCCCGTGGTGGACGCGATCCGCCGGGCCGACGGCATCAGCTGGGTGCACGTGCGCAACGAGGAGGCCGGCGCCTTCGCGGCCGCCGCCGAGGCCGAACTCTCCGGCCGGCTCGCGGTCTGCGCCGGGTCCTGCGGCCCCGGCAACACCCACCTGATCCAGGGCCTGTACGACGCCCAGCGCAGCGGCCTGCCCGTGCTCGCGCTCGCCTCCCACATCCCGTCCGGGCAGATCGGCACCGGCTTCTTCCAGGAGACCCACCCCGAGCGGGTGTTCACCGACTGCAGCAACTGGTGCGAGATGCTCTCCACCCCGGCCCAGCTGCCCCGCCTGCTGCGGGTCGCCGTCCAGCACGCGCTCGGCTCGCACGGCGTCTCGGTGCTCGCCTTCCCCGGGGACGTCGCCGCGCTGACCGCCGCCGCACCCACCGGAACCAGCCACTTCCTCACCGAGGAGGCCGTCGCCGCGCCGCCCTGGTCCCAGGTGCAGGAGCTGGCCCGGCTGCTCAACGCGGCCCGCAAGGTGGTCCTGTTCTGCGGCGCCGGGGTGCGTGCGGCGCACGCCGAGGTGATGGCGGCCGCGCAGGCCCTGAACGCGCCGATCGGCCACTCCCTGCGCGGCAAGGAGTGGATCCAGTTCGACAACCCGTACGACGTCGGCATGAGCGGACTGCTCGGCTACGGCGCCTGCCACGAGGCGCTGCACTCCGCCGACCTGGTGCTGCTGCTCGGCACCGACTTCCCGTACGACTCCTTCCTGCCGCAGGCGCACACCGTCCAGGTCGACCACGACGCCACCCGGCTCGGCCGCCGCACCCCGCTCGACCTGGCCGTCCACGGCGACGTGGCCGCCACCCTGCGGGCCGTGCTGCCGCTGCTGGACACCACCCGGGACCGCGCCTTCCTGGACGGGATGCTGCGCAAGCACTGCCGGGCGCTGGAGGACGTGATCGGCGCGTACACCCGGGACATCGAGAAGCACCTGCCGGTCCACCCCGAGTACGTCGCCTCGGTGCTGGACGAGGTGGCCGCCGAGGACGCGGTGTTCACCGTGGACACCGGCATGAACAACGTCTGGGCCGCCCGCTACCTCCGGCCCAACGGCCGCCGCCGGGTGATCGGCTCCTTCCTGCACGGCTCGATGGCCAACGCCCTCCCGCACGCGATCGGCGCCCAGCTCGCCTGCCCGGGGCGGCAGGTGGTCGCGATGGCGGGCGACGGCGGGATCGGCATGCTGCTCGGCGAGCTGCTCACGGTGGCCAAGCACCGGCTGCCGGTGAAGACGGTGGTCTTCAACAACGGCGCACTGGGCATGATCAAGCTGGAGATGCTGGTCTCCGGCTACCCGGAGTCCGAGATCGACAACGGGGACGTGGACTACGCCGGGATCGCCCGGGCGATGGGCATCCAGGCCAAGCGGGTCACCGAGCCGGCCCGGGTCCGGGAGGTGCTGGCGGAGGCGCTGGAGCGGCCGGGCCCGGCCCTGGTGGACGTGGTCACCGACCCCAACGCGCTGTCCATCCCGCCGCACATCACCGCCGCCCAGCTGAAGGGATTCGCCCTGGCGGCGGGCCGGACGGTGCTCTCGGGCGGCGTCGGGCGCATGATCGACCTGGCCCGGAGCAATCTGCGGAACATCCCGCGGCCGTGAGCGCGGGGACGCGGTCCCCTTCGGGCTCTTGCCTCTGAGGCAAATTTCTTGCCCCTGCGGCACGCCGGGTGTCCACTGGACACATGACCAGCAGCTCCACCGGTGCCGCCACGACCGGCGAACAGCTCGACGACCAGGAGGTCGCCGGCCTCGCCGCCCGCCTCCGTGAGCACCGGCTCAGCAGTCGCCTCACGCTGGAGGTGGCCGCCGGACGGGTCGGGCTCTCCCCAGCCTATCTGTCCCGGCTGGAGACCGGCAGACGGCAGCCCTCGCTGCCCGTCCTGCTCGGCCTCGCCCGCGCGTACGGGACCTCGGTCTCCGGCCTGCTCGGCGAGACCCTCGCCGAGCCGGACCCGATCGTCCGCGGCGGCGCCATCGAGCCCGGCCGGGCCGGCGGCTGGGGCTACCGGCGGGCCGGCGCCCCCGGCCGCGCCATGCAGGCCCTGCGGGTGCACGTCCCGCCGGGCGTGCAGGACTCGGTGGTCCGGGTCCACCCGGGCGAGGAGTGGCTGTACGTCCTGAAGGGCGCGCTCCGGGTCACCCTCGGCGACCGCGTCCACCAGCTCGGGGTGGGCGACTCCGCCCACTACGACTCGCTCACGCCGCACTGCATCGCCGCGGAGTCGGACAGCGGCGTCGAACTGCTCTTCGTCCACACCCTGCTGCAGAGCCCCGGCGGCGAACTCTGCCTCGGCGGCGGCCCCGCCGCCGTTCACTGACCAGCCGTCAGAACACCCCGGAGGAGATCACCATGGCCGATCCCACCACCACCACCGCCACCCCGGCCGCCGGCGCCGACACCGCAGCGGGTCCGAAGACCATGGACGCCGGCAAGTGGGCCAACAAGCGCGTCTACCACCGCCTGGTGATCTACACCGCCGGCATCCACATCTTCGCCGGCTTCATCATCCTCCTGTTCGAACTGGGCAGCCGCAACAAGTAGTTCGAACCCCTGACCGTCCGCCCGCCCCCACCCCCGAGGGAGGCGGGCGGACCACCTCCCCGAACCGGCCCCGCCCGCCGGCCGACCCCGGCGGCGGGGCCCCGGCATCACCGGCCCGGCCCGCCGCCCGCCCCGCTCACGCCCCGCGCAGCAGCTCGCACAGGGCCCGGACGGCCCCGGCGAAGGCGTGCTCCGGCGGGGTGGCGTAACCGATGACCAGGGCGGGCGGGGCTTCGGCGGTGGCCGGAGTGACGCGGTGCCGGCTGAGGCCGCCGAGGGAGAGGCCGGCCTGCTGGGCACGGGCGACGAGTTCGGCTTCCGGGGTGGAGCCGGGCGGCAGCTGGAGCACGGCGTGCAGGCCGGCCGCGATGCCGGTGACCCGGACGTGCGGGGCGTGTTCGGCGAGCGCCGAGACCAGGTGGTCGCGCCGGCGCCGGTAGTGCAGGCGGCAGCGCCGCACGTGGCGGTCGTAGGTGCCGGAGGTGATCAGTTCCGCCAGCGTCAGCTGGTCCAGCACCGGGGACATCGTGTCGGCCAGCGCCTTGAGCCGGGCGACCGGCTCGACCAGCGCGTCCGGCAGGGCCAGCCAGGCCAGCCGCAGGCCCGGTGCGAGGCTCTTGGCGGCCGTTCCGGCGTACACCACCCGCTCCGGGTCCAGCGCCTGCATGGCGCCGAGCGGCTGCCGGTCGTAGCGGAACTCGCCGTCGTAGTCGTCCTCGACGACGTACCGGTCGTGCTCCCGCGCCCACCGCACCGCCTCCGCCCGCCGGTCGGCGGAGAGCGCCGCGCCGGTGGGGTACTGGTGGGCCGGGGTGAGCAGGACGGCGCCCGCCCGGCTGTCGAGCCGGTCGACCAGGGCGCCGTCCGCGTCCAGCGGCACCGGGGCGGTGGCGAGCCCGGCGGCCCGGGCGACCGCGTGCTGCGGCGGCAGCCCGTACTCCTCGACGGCCAGAGCGCGGGCGCCGCGTTCCCGCAGGGCGGCGCAGAGCAGGCCGAGGCCCTGGGTGACGCCGGTGCAGACGAGCAGGTGGTCGGGGTCGGTGCGGACGCCGCGGACCCGGGCCAGGTAGTGGGTGAGCGCCTGCCGCAGTTCGATCCGGCCGAGTGGGCTGCCGTAGTCGAGGGCCTCGTGCGGTGCGGTGGCGAGGGCGCGGCGGGCGGCGGCGAGCCAGGCGGTGCGGGGGAAGAGCGAGAGGTCGGGCCGTCCGGACATCAGGTCGTACCGGGCGGTCGGGCGCCCCGGCGACGGTCGGGGGGCCGGCCGCCGGCCCTGGGGCGGTTCCGGCGCGGCCCGTCGGGCGACGGTGGTTCCGGAGCCCTGCCGGGAGCTGAGCCAGCCTTCCGCGGTGAGCTGGCCGTACGCCTCGACCACGGTGTTGCGGGCGATCCCGAGGTCCTCGCCGAGCGCCCGGGAGGACGGCAGCCGGGTGCCGGGGGCGAGCCGCCCGTCCTGGACGGCCTCGCGCAGCGCGTCCTCCAGGGCGGCCCGCAGCCCGGCGCCGGCGGCCCGTCGCTCGGTGAGGTCCAGGTGCAGGTCGCCGCCGAAGGTGGTCCAGGAGGTGGTCCGGGAGGTGCTCACAACCCCCATTCTCGCGTGGCGGGGCGGCGGGGTGCCGGACGTCGTCGGGGACGGCCTTGCCCGAGCGGTCGGCGATCCGGGTGGTGGTCATGGTGTCCTCCCGGTCGGTTAGCGTCCGTCACTGGACCGACGGATCCCGACGCGAGGATGTGACAGGGTGAGCGAGGAAATCCCCCCGGCCGAACCGACCGAACCGACCGAACCGGCCAAGCCTGCCGAACCCGCCGAACTGGCCGAACTGGCCCGGCGTTTCGAGGCGGAGCGCCCCCAACTGCGAGCGGTGGCCTACCGGATGCTCGGGTCGATCGCCGAGGCCGAGGACGCCGTCCAGGAGGCCTGGCTGAAGCTGGGCCGCAGTGACGCGGGCGGGGTGCGCAACCTCGGGGCCTGGCTCACCACGGTCGTCGGCCGGGTCTGCCTGGACCAGTTGCGCTCCCGCGCCTCCCGCCGGGAGGACCCGATGCCCGAGCAGGAGGACCGGGTGCGGCTGCCGGACCCGGTGGTCGGCGGGCTGTCGGCGCTGGACCCGGTGCACGAGGTCCTGGTCGCGGACTCGGTCGGGATCGCGCTGATGGTGGTGCTGGAGACGCTCTCCCCGGCGGAGCGGGTGGCCTTCGTGCTGCACGACATGTTCGAGGTGCCCTTCGACGGGATCGCCGAGGTGCTGGGCCGCACCTCCGCCTCCACCCGGCAGCTGGCCAGCCGCGCCCGCCGCCGGGTCCAGGGCGCCACCCCGGCCGCGGACTCCGACAACGCCCGCAAGCGCACGGTGGTGGAGGCCTTCCTGAGCGCCGCCCGGGGCGGCGACTTCGACGCCCTGCTGACCGTGCTCGACCCGGACGTGGTGGCCCGGTCGGACGGCGGCACGCTGGTCCCGAGCGCGCTGCGCCGCGGTGCGGCGGACGTCGCCTCGCAGGCGATCACGTTCGCCCGCTTCGCCGCCGAGGGCCGGATCGTGCTGGTCAACGGCTCGCCCGGGGTGGTGTCCTTCGCCGAGGGCCGTCCGCTGTCGGTCATGTCGTTCACCGTCCACGGGGGCCGCATCACCGCGATGGACATCCTCACCGATCCCGTCCGCCTGGCCGCCCTGGGCCTCACGGCGTGACCGGTCGGGGGGCCCCGGCGGGGGGGGGGGGGCCCCGGCGCGGGGCCAGGTGGGGGGCGGGCGGGGTGATGCCCGCCGGGGGGTTGGGGCCGCTTGCGGCCCCCGGGGGGGGGGAGTACCCCCCCCCCCC
>NZ_JBHXEM010000070.1:10008-44719 GCF_042724755.1 Kitasatospora sp. NPDC127067
CCCGTCCGCCTGGCCGCCCGGGCCCTCCGGGCGGCACGGGGGGGGCCGCCCGGACGGCTGCCGGGCGGCCCGGGCCGGGGATCAGGCCAGCCCGCCCGCGGCCCGGAGGTTCTGTCCGGTGAGCCAGCGCCCTTCGGGCCCGGCCAGGAAGGCGACGACGTCGGCGATGTCCTCGGGTCGGCCGAGGCGGCGCAGCGGGGTGAGGCCGGCCACGCGGTCGAGGGCCTCGGGCGGGTTGGTGCCGCGCAGCAGGTCGGTGTCGGTGGCGCCGGGCGAGACGGTGTTGACGGTGATCCCGCGCGGACCCAGTTCGACGGCGGCCACGGCGGTGAGCTGCTCGACGGCGCCCTTGCTGGCGGCGTACGCGGCGATGCCGGGGACGGGCCGGACGGTGTTCACCGTCGAGATGTTGACGATCCGTCCGCCGTCGCGCATCCGGCGGGCGGCGTAGCGGACGGTGGTGAAGGCGGCGCGGGTGTTGACCGTGAACACGGCGTCGAGGTCCGCGTCGTCCAGCTCGGCCAGCGGGGTCGGGGTGAAGGAGCCGGCGGCGTTGTTCACCAGGACGTCCAGTCCGCCGAGCCGCTCCTCGGCCTCGGCCATCAGCCGCTCGGCGGCACCGGCCTCGCCGAGGTCGGCCCGCAGTGCCCAGGCGCGGCCGCCCTCGGCCTCCACGGTACGGACGACCTCGGCGGCGGCCCGCTCGTCGTGGGCGTAGCCGAGGACGACCTGCGCGCCGTCGCGGGCCAGCCGCCGGACGACGGCCCGCCCGATGCCCCGCGAGCCGCCCGTGACGACCGCCGCCTTCCCCGTGAGCGGGGCCGGCCCGCCCTGTTCCTCAACCACGTTTCCTCCACGTCCTGTTCGCCGTCGTTTCCCGGGCCACTGTCGCACGCGCGCGCTACGGTGCCGCCCATGGCGAACTTTGTACTGGTGGCGGGCGCCTGGCTCGGGGCGTGGGCGTGGGACGAGGTGGCGGCGCAGCTGCGCGAGGCCGGGCACGGGGCGTTCCCGCTGACCCTCTCCGGGCTCGCGGAGAAGCACGGTACGCCGGCCGGGCAGCAGGCGCACGTGGCGGACGTCGTCGCCGAGGTGGAGCGGCTGGACCTGCACGAGGTGGTGCTGGTCGGGCACAGCTACTCGGGCATCCCGGTGGGCCAGGCCGCCGAGCGGATCGGCGGACGGCTGGCCGGGCTGGTCCTGGTGGACGCCAACGTGCCGGTGGCGGGGGAGTCCTTCGCGGACCGGATGCCGGAGCCGGCCGCCCTGCGGGCGGAACTCGCGGCGCACGGGGGCTGGTGGCCGCCGCTGCCGCCGGCCGAGTTCGCCGGGCAGGGGCTGACGGTCGGGCAGATCGCCCGGATCGTCGCGGGGGCGACTGCGCACCCGGGCCTCTCGCTGACCGAACCCGCCGTCCTGCGGGGCCCGTTGAGCGCGCTCCCGACGGTGTACGTGAAGTGCCTGCTGGACTGGCCGGAGCCGCCGCCGGTGGTCGCCGGGCTGGTCGCGGACGGCCACTGGCGGCTGGTGGAGCTGGACACCGGGCACTGGCCGATGTTCTCCCGGCCGGCCGAGCTCGCGCAGGCCCTGGCCGGGGCGGTCCGGACGGCTCAGAGCGACAGGTAGACCGCGCTGCCGGCGCCGGCCAGGAAGCAGTAGAGCGCGAACGGCGTCAGGCTGCGGGTCTCGAAGTACCTGGTGAGGAAGCGCACCGAGACGTACCCGGCCACGAAGGCGGCGAGGCTGCCCGCGAGGACCGGGCCGAGCACGCCGGAGTTCTCCGGCTTGAACAGCTCCGGCACCTTCAGCACCGAGGCGGCCAGGATGACCGGGGTGGCGAGCAGGAAGGAGAACCGGGCCGCGTCCTCGTGGTGCAGTCCGCGCAGGATGCCGGCGCTCATGGTGACGCCGGAGCGGCTGATGCCGGGGAACAGCGCGAGGATCTGCGCGGCGCCGATCCAGGCGCCCTGCCCGTAGCCGAGCCGGGTCAGCCGGTGGTCGGAGGCGATCGCCGGGTCCGTGCCCGGCTCGTCGTCGGCGGCGGCGATGCGTCCGGCCCGGCGGCGGCCGGTGCCGCCGCGCTTGAGCCGCTCGGCGCCGAGCAGCACGAGGCCGTTGAGGGCGAGGAAGACCGCGGCCGGGACGGGCTTGCCGAGCGCGTTGCGCAGGGCCTTCTCCAGCACCAGGCCGGCCACGCCGACCGGGATGGTGGAGAGGACGAGCAGCCAGGCGAGCCGCTCGTTGCGGGTCTGAACCCGGCGGTGCCGGATCGAGCCGAACAGCCCGTCGACCACCCGGACCCAGTCCTTGCGGAAGTAGACGACCAGCGCGAGCGCGGTGGCCAGGTGCAGGGCGACCAGGGCGGCGAGGTACGAGGAGCCCTCGGCGGTCATGTCGAGGTCGTGCTGGATCCTTCCGCCGACCAGGGCGGGCAGCAGGATGCTGTGGCCGAGACTGGAGACCGGGAAGAGTTCCGTCACGCCCTGGAGCAGGCCGACGCCTATCGCTTCCGGGTAGGTCAGGGTCGACATCGCGCACCTTCGCTCGGGGGTCGGTGGCCGCCCGGATCCGGGGCCGTCGCGAAGCTACTACGGGCATGTAGACGTTCGCCAACCCCGCCGTCGGAAGTTCACCGACCGTACGGCTGCGCGACACCGGGGCCGAAATGACCGATCAGCGCCGCCGCCACGGAGGCCAGGACGGTGGCGGACGGGACGGTCCGGTGCGCGGCGTCGCCGAACAGCACGAGGGCGGTCACCGCGGCCGGTGTGCCCGCCAGCGGCAGGGCGACGGTCAGCGCGGCGAGCAGACGGGGGCGGGGGCGCGGCGCGGGGTCCGGGTGGGTCACGGCGGTCTCCTTCGGGCTCGACCCGCGCCACGATGCCGCCTCCCGCAGCGTCAGGTGCAAGTCCTTTTCCGCCGCCGCCGACGTGGGGCCGACTGCCGTCGGCCCTTCCTCAGGCCGCCGCCACCCGCCGCCACCCCGGCCCGTCCGCGGCCACCGGCGCGGCCGCGAAGTCGTAGCGCAGCAGGTCCGGTCCGAGCGCGAGCAGCGAGATCGAGGAGGAGCCCCAGACCCGTCCGTCGCCGAAGTCCCGCCGCTGGACCAGCGCGGCGTCCGCGTCCGGGGCGAGCCCGTCCCCGGCGACGATCGGCAGCCACCCGCCCCAGGCCGCCTCGGCCGGTCCGTCGGCGGTCGGTCCGGGCCGGGGCACGGCGGTGAAGCGGGACCGGAAGTGGGCGGCCCGCGCGGCCATCAGGGCGCGGATCCGCTCGGAGGCGGTCCGGCCGGCCGCCAGGCCCTCCAGCCCGTCGTTGAGCACCACGCTCAGGCCGGACGGCAGTTCGCGCTCCTCCAGCCGCCCGCCGCCCCAGCTGAACACCCGGGCGCCGTCGGCGCGGGCCAGGACGAGGTGGAACGGGTCGTACGGGGTGAGGTCGAGGTGGCCGATCCCGCCCTCCCGGAGGGCGGTGAGCGGCAGCCGGCCGCGGGTGCGCCGGGCGTCGGCGGGGGCGAGCGGGCCGAAGCCGTTCAGCAGGCAGGCGGCGGTGCGCCGGCCGGGGTCGACGGCCAGCCAGGTGCCGCCGGCCGCGAGGTCCAGTCCGCCGAGCAGTTCCGGACGGTCCGGCCAGTGGTGGTCGGGCGGCAGCCAGGCGCGGCCCAGGTACTCGTCCCGGACGGACAGCAGCAGCACCGGGACGGCCGCTCCGGGCTCGATGCTGACGAACGCCGTGCACACGACCGTGCCCCCTGACCTCGACCTTCGGCGACCTCCTGCCGACGATTCCCTGCCAGCGATCCTCGCACGGTCGTTCGTACGCCGGAAGTGGCCGGAAGTGGCCGGGACGTGCCCCGGACGTGCCCCGGGAAGTGGCCCAAGGAACGGGTGGCCGAACGCACCAGGCCGCCAGGCCACCGGGCTCCTAGGCTGGCGGCCATGACGACGAACGAGACGACGGCCGCGACGACCGGCACGCACGGGGCCCCGGTGCCCGCCCCCGAGCAGCGCCTGCTGATGCACAAGCTCGCCCCCGCCTACTACCAGGCGATGATCGCCGTGGACCGGGCCTCCCGGGAGGGCCTCGACCCGGTGATCGCCGAGCTGGTCAAGGTGCACGCCTCGATGATCAACGGCTGCGCCTACTGCATCGACATGCACTCCACCGACGCCCGCAAGCACGGCGAGCAGGACCACCGCCTGGTCTCCCTGCCGGCCTGGCGCGAGACCCCGTGGTTCACCGCCCGCGAGCGCGCCGCCCTGGCCCTCACCGAGTCGGTCACCCTGCTGACCCAGGGCCACGTGCCGGACGCCGTGTACGCGGAGGCCGCCGCGCGGTTCGACGAGACCGAGCTGGCCCAGCTGATCGCGCTGATCGCCACCATCAACGCCTGGAACCGGATCGGCGTGTCCACCCGCATGAGCCCGGCCGCCAAGTGAGCGCCGCGGACCCCGCCGTCCGGCGGGAGAGGGCCCGGCTGCTGCGCGAGCTGCACCGCCCGGGCGAGCCGCTGGTGCTGGCGAACGCCTGGGACGTGCCGAGCGCCCGGCTGGTGGCCGCCGCCGGGGCGCGGGCGGTGGCGACGGCCAGCGCGAGCGTGTCCTGGTCGCTGGGCAGCGCGGACGGCGGCGGCGCCGACCCCGAGCAGGTGCTGGCCCGGACCGCCCAGGTGGTCCGCGCGGTCGACCTGCCGGTCACCGCGGACCTGGAGGGCGGTTACGCGGACACGGCCGCCGGCGTCGGCGGGACGGTCGCCGCGCTGATCGCCACCGGCGCCGTCGGGGTGAACCTGGAGGACGAGGGCCGTCCCCCGGAGGAGGCCGCCGAGCGGATCGCGGCCGCCCGGGCCGCGGCGGACGCGGCCGGCGTGCCGCTCTTCGTCAACGCCCGCACCGATGTCTTCCTGCACGGGATCGGCGCCCCGGAGGGCCGGTTGGACGACGCGGTGCACCGGCTGCGGGCGTACGTCGCGGCGGGCGCGGACGGGGTGTTCGTCCCCGGGGTGGCCGACCCGGAGACCATCGCCGCCCTGGTCGCGGCCGTCCCGGCGCCGCTGAACGTGCTGGCCGGTCCCGGCTCCCCGGCGGTCGCCGAACTCGCGAAGCTCGGCGTGGCCCGGATCAGCCTGGGCCCGGGCCTGGCCGAGGTGGCGTACGCGGCGGTCCGCCGGGCCGCGCGGGAGGTGTACGGGAGCGGCACGTTCGGCGCGTTCGCCGAAGGGCTGAGCTACCCGGAGCTCAACCGGCTGTCCGCGGGCTGAGCCCCGCGGGCTGAGCCACTCGGCCCGGGTGCCGCGCGTCGAGTGCCGTGGGCGGCCGACCGTTCGGGGGTCGGCCGGCCGCCCACGGGCCGGTCGCCGGGCGGGTGCGCCACCGGGCCGTCCGGCCACCGATCACCCGGCCACCGACCGCCCGGCCACCTGATCGGCGGATCAGTTGAGGACGTGCCCGCTGAGCCCCGGGTGGTCCAGCTGGTTGGTCCCGATCGCCTCGATCTCGTTGGCCGGCTTGCCGACCAGCGGGAGCGTGCCCACGGTCCTCAGGGCGAGGTCGGCGGGAGAGACTTCGAGCCCGTCGGTGAGCCCGCCGGTGACGTCCGGCGAGGAGGCGGTCTGGGTGGCGGCGCAGGCCGCCGGAGCGGCGAGGGCGAGGCCCGCCATGGTGAGGGCGGCCAGGGTGGCGAGTTTCTTCATGCCCTGGCGAACGACCCGGACCGCCCTCAGGTCACCGGCCGGCTCGGACCGTCACCCACAGGGTGCGCACGCTGTTGCTGACGAACGAGGCGATCGGCTCGTTCGTCAGCCCCTGCGCCGGGGCCAGCCCGGGGAAGCGGGTGAACAGGTGCCGCAGCGCCGTCTCGGCCTCCAGCCGGGCGAGCCCGGAGCCGAGGCAGAAGTGCGGGCCGTGGCCGAGCGACAGGTGCTTGGCGGGCTGCCGGGTGAGGTCGAAGCGGTCCGCGTCCGGATGGTGCCCGGAGTCCCGCCCGGCCGCCGCGTACGAGGCCAGCAGCGCCTCGCCGCGCCGGATCACCACGTCGCCGACCGCGATGTCCTCGGTCGCGTAGCGCAGCGGGAACTGCCCGACCGGGGAGTCGTAGCGCAGGGTCTCCTCGACCACCGCCGACCACGGCTGTTCCCCGTCCAGGACGAGCCGCAGCTGGTCCGGGTGCGCGAGCAGGGCGCGGACGGCGTTGGTGATCAGGTTGAGCGTGGTCTCGTGCCCGGCGACCAGCATCAGCAGCAGGGTGCCGACCAGCTCGGCCTCGCTGAGCCGCTGCCGGTCGAGGGGGTGGCCGGCCTCGCGGACGGCGATCAGGTCGCTGGTCAGGTCGTTTCCGGGCTCGGCCCGCTTGGCCGCCACCACCGAGGCCAGCAGCGCGTTCAGGCCCCGCTGCGCGGCCAGGGCCGCCGCCGGGGTGGCCGAGCTGGAGACCATGGTGTCGGAGAGCTCGTGCAGTTCGTCCTGCTGCTCCAGCGCGAGGCCGAGCAGTTCGCCGATCACCTGCATCGGCAGCGGGTAGGCGAAGTGCCGCCGCAGGTCGAACGGGCCCTCCAGCTTCGCGACCTCGTCGAGCAGCGCGATCGTCCGGGCCTCGACGGCGGGGGCCAGGTCGGCGATCCGGCGCGGGGTGAAGGCCTGCGAGACCAGCCCGCGCAGCCGCCGGTGGTCCTCGCCGTCGGCGGTGACCATGCCGGGGACGGCGATGAAGTTGAGCAGCGGCCAGCCCTCCGGCAGCCGTCCCTCCCGGAAGGTGTTCCAGAGCCGGGCGTCCTTGCCGACCCGGGGGTCGGCCAGCAGCGACTGGAGGGTGTCGTGGTGGGTTACCGCCCAGACCACCACCCCGCCAGGGAGTTCCACCAGGACCGCGGGGCCGGCCGCGCGGAGTCGGGCGTTCTCGGCGTGCTGGTCGCGGCCGAAGGGGTCGAGTTTGACGGGCTCGGCGCGGGTTCCGGCGTCGGTGGTGGTGTCCATGCGGGCCTCTCGGGAGCTGGCGGGCGGGGCGGGGTGAAGGCGCTGTAGAGCACCGGGAGGGCGGTCAGGGCCCGGGACCACGGGGACGGGCGCCAGGTCAGCTCTCCTGCCGGTACGGCCAGTTGGAGGTCGGGGAGGCGGTGCAGCAGGGTCTCGACGGCGGTCTCGACGATGATCCTGGCCGGGTGCTGGGCCGGGCAGACGTGCCGGCCCGCGCCCCACGCCAGGTGCGCCCGGTTGCCGCCGAGCGAGCCCTGGGCGGCGGCGGAGACGCCCTGTGCGGCCGGGTCGGCGTTGGCCGCGGCCAGGCCGAGGACGAGCATGTCGCCGGCGCTGATGTACTGGCCGCCGAGCACGGTGTCGCCGGTGGCCCAGCGGCCGGGGAAGTTCTGCGTCGGCGGGTCGCGCCAGAGCACCTCCTCCAGCGCGTCGGAGACGGTCAGCCGTCCGCCGGTGAGGGTGGCCCGGAAGCGCCGGTCGGTGAGCAGCAGCCGCAGGGTGTTCCCGGTCCAGCAGATGGTGGTCTCGTTCCCGGCGACCATCATCACCACCAGGTGGTGCACCGCCTCCTCGTCGGTCAGCGCGGCCGGGTGGGCCAGCAGCCAGGAGGTGAGGTCGGCGCTGGGCGTGGCCCGGCGGCGCCGCACCAGGTCGACCAGGACCGCCTGGAACTCCTGGTTGGCGCGCACCGATTCGGCGCCGCTGTCGGCGATGTGGTGGATCAGCCGGATGAGGTGCGGGCCGGCGTCGGCGGGCAGGCCGAGGAGCTGGGTGAAGACCAGCAGCGGCAGCCGGCGCGCGTACTGGGCGACCAGGTCGGCGGTGCCGTCCGGGCCCCAGCCGTCGATCAGCCCGTTGGCGGCGGCCTCGGTGGTGCCGCGCAGCTGGCGGTGGTCGATCTGGGCGAGGGTGTCCGAGACGGCGCAGCGCAGCCGCTGGTGCTCGGCGCCGTCCAGGTTGAGCAGGGTGGGCCGCCAGGAGGTCATCGGCAGCAGCCGGGAGTCGGCCGCCAGCCGGCCCTCGGCGGGCACCCGCCAGCGGCGCGAGTCCTTGGAGAACAGCGCCTCGTTGCGGGTGAGTTCGAGCAGCTCGGCGTAGCCGAGGACGAGCCAGGCCTCGACCCCGGGCTCCAGCTCGATGGGGGCGACCGGCCCGTAGCGCTCGCGCAGCCGGGCGTACAGGCCGTGCGGGTCCTCGGCGACGGCCGGGCCGTACAGCGGGGTCAGCGGGACGCCCACGGGCAGCCCGCCGGGCAGGCCGGTGCCGTGGGCGACCGGGCACCCGGCGGCGCCGGGGGGTTCGGGGGTGGTCATCCCTGGAGCTCCAGGATCGAGCTGCGGTGCAGGTGGTCGACGAAGTCGATCAGCAGGTCGTAGGACTGCCGGCGGTCGCGCGCGTCGCAGTGCAGGATCGGCACCTCCGGCAGCAGGTCCAGCGCCGAGCGCAGCTCCTCCTCCGGGTAACCCGGGGTGTCCGGGAAGGTGTTGACCGCGACCGCGAACGGGATGCGCTGCTCCTCCAGCCGGCCGAGCACGTCGAAGCTCTCGTCCGGGCGGCGCAGGTCGACCATGGCGATGGCGCCGAGCGCACCGCGCGACAGGTCGTCCCAGAGCGGCCAGAACCGCTGCTGCCCGGGCGTGCCGAACAGGTACAGCGCGAGCCGCGAGTTGAGCGTGATCCGGCCGAAGTCCAGCGCCACCGTGGTGGTGGTCTTGCCGGGGCGCCCGGTGAGGTCGTCGATGCCCGCGCTGGCGGCGGTCATGGTCTCCTCGGTGCGCAGCGGGGTGATCTCGCTCAGCGAGCCGACCAGGGTGGTCTTGCCCACCCCGAACGGACCGGTGACCAGGATCTTGACCGCGCCCTGCACCGAGGAGGGCAGGTACTGCGGTCCGTCGGCGGCACCGGCCGCGTCGGTTGCGTCCGGGGCGTCGGGGACGGCTTCAGCGGAGTTGGCGGAGGCCAACGAGCACCTCCTCCAGGAGGGTTGCGGGCAGGCGTTCGGCCTGCGGGACGGGCGGGAGCACCTGCACGGCGCCGAGGTCCCACAGGTCTCCGACCAGCACCTTGACGACGCCGAGCGGCAGCCCCAGGTGGGCCGCCACCTCGGCGATGGACAGCAGGCTGTGGCAGAGGTCGAGGATGCGCCGGTGCTCGCGGTTCAGCAGCGGGTGCTCGGGCAGGTCCGGCGGGTCGGGTAACGCGCTGACCAGGCTCTCCAGGGCCAGCTCGGCCCGGGTGGAGCGGCTGCGCCCACCGGTGATGACGTACGGCCGGACCGGGCCGCTCACCGGTGGCCCCCCGCCGCGTGGTCGACGCGCGGCGGGCTGGTGAGGTGGGTGCCGATCCGCTCGACCAGGACCTGCATCTGGTAGGCGACCAGGCCGGCGTCGACCGCCTCGCTCGTCACCACGGCCAGGTGCGCGCCGGCCCCGGCGGCGACGACGAAGAGGTAGCCGCCGCCGTACTCGATGATGATCTGGCGGGTGGCGCTGCCCGGCCCGCCGAAGCCCGTCGCGACGCCGCGGGCCAGCGACTGCAGTCCGGAGCAGGCGGCGGCGAGCCGTTCGGCGTCGTCGCGGGCGATGCCGGCGCTGCGGCCGATCTCCAGGCCGTCGTTGGAGACGACGACGGCGTGCTGGACCTGCGGGACGGCGATGATGTCGGCGAGCAGCCAGCCGAGATCAGGGGTGGTGGTCATGGAACTCTCCGGAGCGCTGGGGAAGTCGGGGGGAAGCGGGAAGGGAAGGGTCGGACTGGGCCTGGGCCCGGGCGGCGGTACGGCCGCTGGCGGTCCCAGCCTGGAACATCGCCATGAACGCCTGCGCGTCCCGGGCCGAGCGGTAGGGCGGCGCGGGCTGCGGTGGGGGAGCGGCGTGCTGGGCGGGGCGGCTCGTGCGGCCGCGCCGGTGGCTCCGGCGGGGCAGCGGGGGCGGGGTGTCGCCGGTGGCGGCGTGCCGGCCGGACGGCGGGGTCTCCAGCAGGGGGTGACCGACGGGGGAGGCCGGTCGGGGGCCGGGGTTGAACGCCCGGTCGTCCGGCCCGAGGCCGGGGACGGTGGGCGGCAGCGGCTCGGTGAGCAGCGCGTTGGGCAGCAGCAGGACCACGCGCACGCCGCCGTACGGCGAGGGCGCCGAGCTGAGCGTGACCCGGAAGCCGTACTGCTCGGCGAGCCGGCCGACCGCGGCCAGGCCCAGTTGCGGGACCTCGCCCAGCCGGGAGACCTCCAGGGTGCTGCCGCCGGCCAGCGCGGCCGCGGCCTTGACGACGGCCTGTTCCGGCATGCCGACGCCGCCGTCGTCGATCTCGATGACGGCGCCGTTGTGCACCGGCATCAGGGTGACGAACACCTGGGTGCTGGGCGGGGAGTAGCGGGTGGCGTTGTCCAGCAGTTCGGCGATCGCGTGGATCAGCGCCTCGGCGGCGGCGCCGACCACCGCGGTCTCGGTCCGGCTGCGCACCACCACGCGCTGGAACGGCAGGATGCGCGACTGGGCGCCGCGGACGACGTCCTCCAGGGGGACCGGTTCCGGCCAGTGCCGGCCGGCCCGCGCGCCGCACAGCACGGCCAGGGTCTGGGCCAGCCGGGCCTGTTGGGCGGCGGCGTGGTCGGCCTTGAGCAGGCCCTCCAGCAGGGCCGGGTCGTCGTGGGTGCGCTCCATCTCGTCCAGCAGCGCCTGCTGGTCGTGGGCCATCACCAGGATCCGGCGGGCGACGCTGAGGAAGGCCCGCTGGGTGGAGGCGGTGTGCTCCTGCTCCTGCTGGACGGCGGCGAGGTCCTCGCCGCGGCGGGAGAGTTCGGCGGTCAGTTGCTCCTGGAGGGCGGCGAGTTCGCCGTGCAGCCGGTCGGCGCGGCGGCGCTGGGTGACGGACACGGCGCGGTACCGCGCGGCGGCCACGAGGGCGAGGACGGCGAGTACGCCGGTTGCCGTTACGGACCACTGAGTCATCGTCACGCCGCGAATTCTAGGGTGATGATCCTACGAAGGTGTGAACGGATCTCGCCAAGTGACCGGATCTCGTCAATATCGAGTCAATTCGGCGCCAATCGGCACTCGTTCGACCCCGATCCCTGCGCCTGACGAGCCGGGGGAGCAGCCTGATCGGCACCGGTGGGAACGCCGGAATCGAGCCCGACGGCCGGATCGCGTTCCGCGATGTGTGGGGCCCGTGTGCACGGTGTTACGGAAGGGGTGTCGTCCGGTGCAGGAGCAGCAGCGCCACGTCGTCCGGCCGGGACCGCCGCTCGGTCACGTTCAGGGTGAGCAGATCGGCCAGCCGCTCCAGCGCCGGTGCCGGGCCGATCCGCCCCGGACCGGTCTGCCGCGCCCACAGTTCGAGCCCGCCGAGCATCCGCTGCACCGACTCGTCGTAGTCCTCCTCGCGGTCCTCGACCAGCCCGTCGGTGTACGCCAGCAGCGTCTCCCCGACCGCCAGCCGCTCCACCGCCAGCGGGTACGGCTGCTCCGGGTCCACCCCCAGCGGCGGCCCGCCCGGCAGCTCCAGCTCGACGGCCGCGGCGTCGGCGGTGATCCGCACCGGCGCCGGGTGCCCGGCCCGGGCGGCGGTCAGCGCGCCGTCGGCCGGATCCAGGGTCAGGTAGAGGCAGGTCGCGAACAGCTCGGTGTCCAGCTCGGCCAGCAGCCGGCTGGTGCGGGTCAGGGTGGCGGCCGGGTCGTGCCCGTCCGTCGCGTACGCCCGCAGCCCGCTGCGCAGTTGGCCCATCACCGCGGTGGCCTCGGCGTTGTGGCCCTGGACGTCGCCGATCACCAGCCCGATCCGGCCCTCCGGCAGCCGCAGCAGGTCGTACCAGTCGCCACCGATCTGCATGCCCTCGGTGCTCGGCAGGTAGCGGGCGGCGCTGGCGATCCCGGACAGCCGGGGCAGGGTGCGCGGGAGCATCGCCCGCTGCAGCTCGGAGGCCCGGTGGTGGTGGGTGTCGTACAGCCGGGCCCGCTCCAGGGACTGCGCCAGGATGCCGGCGAAGGCCGAGTACAGGGTGCGGTCCTCGCGGCTGAACACCCGCTCGGCGGCGAAGGTGATCAGGCAGGAGCCCACCTGCTGCCCGGAGGCGACCAGCGGCAGCACCGCCCAGGCGGCCGGGGCGAGCGGATCGCGCCGGGAACGGGCCGCCGAGGGCTCGCTGAACAGCGGGGCGGAACGGGCCAGCGACCGCTGCATCACGCCCTCGGACAGATCCGCCAGACGGGTGAGTTCGGTGCGGCGCGGGCCCCCGTACACGGTGTGCGAGACGGGCAGCAGCCGGCCCGCGTCCACCAGGTCCAGGACGATGCCGGCGGCGCCGAGCGCCGGACGGGCGACGTCGGTGACGGCCGTGGTGACGTCCCGGACGGTCACCGCCCGGGACAGCGCCCGGGTGAGCGTCAGCAGCAGCGCCGTCCGGGCGGCGGCCGGGGAGTTCCGCTCCTCGGCCGGCGGCTGCTCCCGGTACCCGGCCTCGGCCAGCAGCCCGGCGATCCGCACCGGCCGCCCGTGCACGTCCAGCATCACCTCGCCGGACTCCTCGACCCGGGCGGGCCGGCCGCCGGGCCGCAGCACCCGGTAGCCGATCCGGTAGCGGCCGCCGGTGGCCAGCGCCTCGGCGAGCGCGGCCTGCACGTCCGGCAGGTCCTCCGGGTGGACCAGCCGGTCCAGCTCGGGAGCGGCGCCGTCCGGGGCGGCCGGCCGCCCGGCCACCCGGAACGCCTCGGCGTCCCAGTAGCTCTCGCCGGTGACCAGGTCGCGCTCGAAGGCGCCGTGCCCGGCGGCCCGCACCGCCAGCGACAGCAGCGGGTGGGCCGGCCCGGCCGGGCGGCCGTCCGCCGCCCGCGGACCCTCGGGCAACCGGACGCCGTAGGGTGCGCGGGTGCCGTGCGGCAGATGGGCGTCGGCATGGTCCAGCAGGTGCGAGAGCCGGTGCGCGCAGGCCTCGGCGACGGTCTCCAGGACGTCCAGGTCGCGGCGCGGGACGGTGCCCCGGTGGGCCAGCGCGAGGGCGAGCACCCCGATCGGCCGCTCGTCCACGACCATCGGCAGGGCGATCACGGCGACCATCCCGGTGCCCAGTCCGGCGTTCGCGTTCGGGTAGTCGACGCTGGTGTGCTCGGGGCTGAGCAGGTACGGGCGCCGCAGCCGCAGGGCCATCGCGGCGGGCAGCTCCCCGGCCGGATCGACCACGCCGTAGCGCTCGTGCGCCCAGTCCGGCAGCCCGTGCGAGGCGGTCAGCCGGAGCATCCCGGCGGAGTCCAGCAGGTACAGCGCGGACCCCTCGCCGGTGATCCAGCTCGGGCCCTCGGCCAGTACGGTGCCGAGCAGCTCGGCGGCGCTGGTGCAGCCGAGCAGCAGGCGCACGCAGCGCATCGCACTGCGCGCGGTCGGACTGTCGGCGGGCTCCAGGGGCACTGACCCTTAATACCCCATTTCCCCAAGCGGTGAATGGTTCCTCAAGAGGTGAACGGGGACCGGGCCGTCGCACCGGCACCGGCGAGGTGGCCGTCCGCACCGGCGGTCGTCCGGGCGCGGCCCGGCGCGGGAAGTCGGCCCGGCCGGCTTCCGGCGCGCGGGCGGTGCCGCCCTCCGGGTCCGTGCGGGCCGGCCCCCTACGCGGGCCAGGCGCGGAGGCCGGTGGTGAGGGTGGCGATGAGGCGGTCGTGGGTGGTGGCGAGGTCCTCGGCCAGCCGGAAGCCGCCGGCGGTGGTGAGGGAGGCGAAGCCGTGGGCGAGGGAGCGGACGGTGCGGGCGGCGTGGATCGCCTCGGAGCCTTCGAGGCCGTACTCCCGCAGGACGGCGATGATCACGCCGACGAGTCGGGCGCCCGCGCGGGCCAGGTCGTCGTCGGGCTGCGGGGCCTGGGGGAGGGCGTTGTAGCGGTGCGGGTGCGCGGTGGCGTACGCGTGGTAGGCGCGCAGCACGGCGGCGACGGCGTCGTCCCCGCTGCGCCCGACGGCCGCCTCGGCCAGCCGGTCGGCCAGGTCCCCGGTGACCCGTACGGCGATCAGCAGCCGCAGCGCGGCGAGGCCGCCGCTGACGTGCTTGTACAGCGAGGGGGTGGCGACCCCGGCCCGGGCGGCGACGGAGGCCAGCGTGAGGGCCTCGGCGCCCTGCTCGTCGATGAGGGCGAGGGCGTGGTCGACGACCTGGTCGGGGGTCAGTCCTACGCGGGGCATGGGTTCGGGCTCTCCGTACGGATGACGTCGGGTGGATCGGGCGGGGCCAGGCAGGGGCGGGCGGTGGGGACGGGCGGGGCTCAGCCGAGCTCGGCGAGGAACGGCAGCAGGGCGTCGGCGGTGGCCGTGGGGTTGTCGGCCATCGGGTAGTGCCCGGACCCCTCGATCATCACCTTGCGCGCGCCGAGCGCGGCGGCCTGCCGGTCGGCGACGAGCTGCGGCTTCGGGAAGTCGGGGTCCTTGCTGCCCATGACCACCAGGGCCGGGCACCGCACCGCGGCCGTCCAGCCGACCGGTGCCGAGTCGCCGTGGACGTACCCGCGGGTGGCGGTCTTCCGCCCCGGGGTGCGCAGCGCGGCGACCAGTCCGTCCACGTACGCGTCGAAGTCGGCGGGCTTGGCGCCCGGGAAGGCCATCCGGCGCAGGTAGAAGCCCCAGGAGGCCGGCCAGTGGACGAGGGCGGCGCCCATCAGGCCCATGACGCCGCGCATCAGGGCGCCCGGCGGCGGGTTCTCGACGAAGGCGTTGAGCAGGACGATCCCGGCGACCCGCTCGGGCGCGTCGCCGGCGGCCCTGACGACGGTCGCCCCGGTGTAGGAGTTCCCGGCGAGGACGGCGCGCTCGATGCCGAGGTGGTCGAGCAGGGCGAGGACGTCGCCGGCGATGGCGGCCGGGCCGTAGTCGTCCCACTCGACGGAGGACTCGCCGAAGCCCCGCAGGTCCACGGTGACGACGCGGTGGCCGGCGGCGACGAGCAGCGGGCGCAGGTGCCGGTAGGCGGCCCGGCTGTCGAGCATGCCCGGGAGCAGGACGACGGGGGTGCCGTCGCCCTGCCGGGTGTCGTCGAAGGCGATCCGGCCGCCGGGAACGGTCAGGTACTGGGTGCTCGGGGTGGTGGTGCCGTTCATGGGGTCCTCCTCGGGCCGCCGGTGCGGGACATCGGCGTGCGGGCCGATAGCCATAAAGCTAAGGCTAATAGCCTTAGCCGTCAAGCGGACGGCCGGGCGAGGGCTGGAGCGGAAGGAGTGGAAGGGGCGATCAGACTCCCTCCACCTTGAACGGGTCGTGCTCGCTGAGCAGCTTCTCCAGCCTGGCCTGGTCCACCCGGGTGACCATCTCGTTGGACTCCTGCCGGTCCCGGATCACCTTCGCCAGCGTGAACGCCGAGGTGACGGTGTAGAGGAGGCCGATCCCGAGGAAGGCCCTGGTCCATCCGCCGACCGGCAGGTAGGCGATCCCGACGGCGAGGGCGACGCCCGACAGGGCGAAGGAGAGGACGGCCTGGATGTGGTACGCGGCCGTGGTGCGGGTCTGCATCGATGTGCTCATGGCGCCAGGATGTGGCCGCCCGGCCGGGGCGCACATGAGTAGGAGTACTCAGATCGGACCGTGTGCCAGGGGGGTGTTCGCCGGTGTCGTTCGTTGACGTCCGATCACTTTGCCCTAGGCTGCTCCGAACGGATGGCTTGGAATCAGAGCCTCCTAGGATTAACGTTTGATAACGCAGCGCGGTTGTCAACGCCGTACCCAGACGGCACCGTGCGCCGTCGCCTAATCCCGCCGACCCGCCTCCGGGCAGGTCAGGGAGCCGGGGAACCACGTTCCTTGGGGTGAATCGGCGGGGCCCCGGCCCAGCCGTAGGAGACCTTCCTGCTCCGAACCCGTCAGCTAACCCGGTAGGCGCGAAGGAAGGAAAGGAGCGCGCCTCCGTGGCGTCGACGCACACCCCGGCACACCCGGCCGGCTTCGCAGCCGGTACCCAGCTCCTCGACCACCCCGGCACGGACGGCCCCGAGGCCTTCGGCCCGGAGGACTTCCCCTCGGAGGTCGAGACCAACCGCCACCGGATGCCGCGTCAGACCCGCGGAGCCTCCCCACTGCTCGGCGTCACCGCCGTCGCCGCCACCCTGGGCGCCACCGGCTTCGCCTCGGCGACCCCGGCCGCCGCCCCCGCCGTCGAGGCCCCGGACGAGACCCTGGTCGCCCTCTCCGCCGACCCCGGCCTCGCGCTCGCCGCCCGCATCCAGCACCAGGCCGACAGCCAGCGCACCGCCGCCGAGGAGACCGCCCGGCTCCAGGCCGCGCAGGAGGCGGAGGCCAAGGCCGTCGCCAAGGAGGCCGAGGCCAAGCGCGCCGCCGAGGAGGCCGAGCGGGTCAAGGCCGCCGCCCTCACCCTCCCGGTGAAGGACTACCGGCTCTCCGCCCACTACGGCCAGAGCGCCCGCTACTGGGCCAACCTGCACACCGGCCTGGACTTCGCCGCCGACACCGGCACCCCGGTCTACGCGCTCGGCCAGGGCACCATCACCTCGGCCGGCTGGGCCGGCTCGTACGGCTACCGGATCGTCGAGACCCTGCCCGACGGCACCGAGATCTGGTACTGCCACCTCTCCTCGATCACCAAGGGCTCCGGCAAGGTCGCCCCCGGCCAGCAGATCGGCAAGGTCGGCGCGACCGGCAACGTCACCGGGCCGCACCTGCACATGGAGGTCCGCCCCGGCGGCGGCGCCCCGGTCGACCCGGAGCCCTGGCTCCAGCAGCGCGGCCTCAACCCCTGACCCGCGCCAGAAACCCGACGCACCCGCGAGAGGCCCGCGCACCCGCGAGAGGCCCGCGCACCCGCGCGAGAAACCCGACGTGCACGCGAGAAGGCCCCGGCCCGGAGCAGCCGCTCCGGGCCGGGGCCTTCGTGCGAGGTCTCACTCCTCGGCGGGCAGCTGCGCCAGGTACGCCTCGATCTCCTCCTGGCCCGGCTCCGGCGCCAGCTCCGGGAACTCCGTCACCAGCAGCCGGGGCAGCCCCGGCACCGTCCACCCGCCGAACAGGTCGAGCGCCGCGTCGACCGCCGCCTCCTCGAACTGCCCGAAGTCGCCGGCCAGTTCGTCCGGCATCGGCCGCCCCTGCGCGGTCAGCTCGGCCAGGTTGCGGTAGCTGCGCCGCATCAGGCCCTGCTCCAGCAGCCGCCGGGCGCCGTCCGTGGCCATGCCGACCGACAGCACCCGGCCCGGGCCCCAGCCCTGCTCGTCCGGCTCGTCCAGCCAGCCGGCCGGCACCAGCGCCTCGTACGCGGCCAGCCGGTCCTCCTCCGCGAGCTCCGCGAAGCCGGCCAGCCAGTCCCGCACCGCCGCCCCGTCCGTGACGTCCACCCCGTACGCGTGCAGCAGCACCGCGTACAGCCGGGGCCAGGTCACCAGGTCGGCGCGGCGCAGCAGCCCGGCCGCGACCTCGCCCTGCCACTCGGCCTCCTCGTGCAGCCGCTCCTGGCGCTTGGCGTTCAGCCGCCGGGCCGCCCGCTGGTGGTCGATCAGCAGCCGGACGGCGTCGCCGTAGGCGAGCGGGTCCTCCTCGGGTGCGGGTTGGACGTACAGGTGGAGCCGCTCGTACAGCAGGTGCTCCACCGCGTCGGAGGTCAGTTCCGGCCAGCCGTCGTGCATCCTGCCGTCGCCCAGCTCCAGCAGCGCCAGCACCGCGCGCAGCGGCGCCTCGGCCACCGGCGCGCGGTCCTGCCCGGCCGCCCAGGCGAGCAGGTCGGCGGCCTTGGTGCGGGGGGCGAGCCGCAGGTCTTCGTCGTTCATAGTCCGAACGGTAGCCGCCGGGCGGGGATAGGGTCGGCAGCCATGGTCCCCGTACGACTCACCGGCCCGCGACTGGCCGTCCGCGAGTACCACCTCACCGAGGACGACGTGGACGCGCTGCACGCGCTGTTCGGCGACCCGGAGGTCACCCGCCACCTGCCCTTCGGGCCGAGCGGCCGGGAGGACTGCGCCGACCAGATCGAGCTCTACCTGGAGGAGGCGATGGCCGAGGAGCGGGACACCTACCGGCTCGCCGTCACCAGGCTCGCCGACGCCGAGGAGCCGGCGGACGCGACGCCGATCGGGCAGGCCTCGCTCACCCTGGACGGGCACCGCGCCGCTCAGCTCGGGTGCGTGCTGGCCCGCGCGTCCTGGGGCCGCGGCTACGCGGGCGAGACCGTCGGCCTGCTCTGCGACTTCGCCTTCGGCGCCCTGGACCTGCACCGGCTGGCCGCCCGGGTCGCCGTGGACAACGCCGCCTCCGTGAAGGTGCTCACCGGGCTGGGCTTCCGGCTGGAGGGCCGGCTGCGGCACGACGCGTTCAAGGACGGCGTCTGGTCCGACTCGTTCCTCTACGCGCTGCTCGCCGACGAGTGGCCGGGGGCGTGCACGCGGGGGCGGACGACCGGCTGACCGCCCGGGCCACGGACCACCGGCCGACCCCCCACCGGCTCACCCCCCTCTACCGGCTCACCCCCCTCCAGCGGCCGCCCGGTGGAGGGGGGTTAACCCCACCCCGGATCCGCCAGGCCTCCGGATCCCGGCCGGCCGGCCCGTCCACCAGACTGGAGCCTGTCAGCGGGACGAACGACCGACAGTACGAGGGGCCGGGGGCCGGGAGCATGAGCAGCAGCCGCAGCATGGAGGACCGGGAGTGGGACGTCCTGGGCGGTCACGGTGACGACCCGCGCCCGGCCCGGGTCCGCCGGACCGAGCGGCGGCCGGCCGTGTGGCGGGCGCCGTTCTCGGCGTACTACTACCGCGAGGTCGGTTACGCGCTCAGCGGCCTGCCGGTGGCGATCGTCGGCTTCGTCGTCTCGATCACCCTGTTCTGCCTCGGCCTCGGCACCTTCGTGACCGTCATCGGCCTGCCCGTGCTGGGCGCCCTGACCAGCGTCGCCCGCGGTTTCGGCCGGTTGGAGCGGGCCCGGGTGCGCGGCATGCTGGCCCTGGACGTCCCCGGCCCGGCGCCGGTGCGCCGGGTCCGCCAGGGCAGCTGGGGCGCGGTCACCGCGCGGCTCGCGGACGGGGCCGGCTGGAAGGCCGTGCTGTACCAGGTGGTGATGTTCCCCTGGGCGGTGCTCAGCTTCGCGGTGACGCTGGTGTTCCTGCTGCTCGGCTGGGCGCTGGCGCTCTACCCCGTGTACCACTGGGTCTTCCCGACGTACACCTCCTGGAAGGGGTACCGGTTGTTCGACTTCCACGACAGCCACGGCATCCGGCACGTGTACGACGTCCAGTCGCCCTGGCAGATCGCCGGGCTCTCGCTCCTCGGCGTGCTGCTGATCCTCCTCACCACGCAGCTGGTCCGCGGCCTGACCAACGTCAACCGGGTCGCCGCCCAGGGTCTGCTCGGCCGCTGACCGGCCGGCCCCGGCCGAGGACCCCGCCCGCGCCCCGCCCGCACCCCGGACGCCTCCGGATGCGGGCGGGGCCGTCGCGTGTTCGGATGGCCGGGTGGCCGCCGTCGGCATACCCGCCGTTCCCCCGGGCGTCCTGGTCACCTCCCGGCCGCTGGACGAGTACTGCGCCCTGTTCGGCCTCACCCGGGCCCGGCTCGCCGCCCTGCCCGGCCCGGTGCTGGACTGCCCCGGCGGCGCGGCCGGCCTGGCCGCCGAGGCGCGCGGGCTGGGCTGCCGGGTGATCGCCGTCGATCCGGCGTACGCGCTGCCGCTGCCGGCGGTCGCGACCGCCGCGGTGGCCGCCCGGGCGGCGATGGCCGCCGCGATGGCCGACCGCCCGCAGCTCTACCCCTCGCCCCGCCCGTACCGCGCCGAGCGCTACCTGCGCAGCTGGGACCGCGCCCGCCTGCTGTTCGCCGCCGACTCGGCCGCCCACCCGCAGCAGTACGTGGCCGCCGCGCTGCCCCGGCTGCCCTTCGCGGACGGCGCCTTCGCCCTCACCCTGAGCGGCTACCTGCTCTTCGCCTACCCCGAACTCTTCGGCCCCGAAAGCCAGTTGGCGGCGTTGACCGAGCTGGTCCGGGTCACCTCCCCGGACGGCGAGGTCCGGGTCCAGCCGCTGCACGACGGGTACGGCCGGCGCTGCGGCCACCTCGGCCCGCTGCGGTACGCGCTCGGCGAGCGACGGATCGGCAGCGAGGTCCGCCGCTACCCCGGGCCGGTGGGCGGCCGACCCCGGCGGGTCCTGGTGCTGCGGGCCGCCGACCACCGCCGCCGGGCGCTCCGGTAATAGTCACTGTCGGGGGGCACTCCTATACTCGCCCGCATGACCGACAATACGATCCGGCGCGCCGACGGGACCGACGCCGACCGGCTCACCGAACTGATCCAGGCCTCCTCCGCCTATCACGGCGAGTACGCGCCGATGATCGAGGGCTACCGGGTGACGCCCGAGTACATCGCCCGCCACGAGGTGTTCCTCGCCGCCGACCCGGCCAGCGGCCGGCTGCTCGGCTTCTACGGGCTGATCCGCGAACCGGCCGAACTGGACCTGATGTTCGTCGCCGACGAGGCCCAGGGGCTCGGCACCGGCCGCGCGCTGATCGCGCACATGCTGGAACTCGCCCGCGGAGCCGGGATCGCCGCCGTGCGGGTCGTCTCCAACCCGCCCGCCGAGCGCTTCTACCTGCGGGTGGGCGCCGAACGCGTCGGCACCTGCCCCGCGCGCGGGAGGATCACCTGGGACCGTCCCGAACTGCGTTTCACCGTCCCGGAGTTCACCGGTTAGAGGTGCCCTCGGCCGGCGGTCCGACCGGTCCGCCCGGCTGGGCCGGCACCACCGGGGCGGCCTGCGGCCCGGCCGGTGCCGGCCGCTCCGGCACGAGGACCGGCGCCGGGAGCCGGGAGAGGATCTTCTCCGCCAGCCAACTGCGGTCCGACCCGTACGGAATGCCCCGCGGGTCGACCAGCTGCGTCGCCACCGCGTCCCGCAGCCGCTGCTCCCCGGCGGCGGGCAGCCGGGAGAGCAGCCCCCGGGCGGCCAGCAGCGCGTGGTACTGCTCGAAGCCCGAGCGCGGGCGCTCGATCGCGTCCAGCACGCTCGGCAGGTCCGCCAGCGCCGGATCGCCCTGCATCAGCGCGAGCGCCTGGATCCGCCGCCCCTCGGAGCCGTCCGCGAAGAGGGCCCGCACCTGGTCGGCGGTCAGCGCCGAACGCCGCGCGGTCGAGCGGACCTCCGCCACCACGCCCTCCGGCCCGGCCGGCGCGCCGGAGGAGGGCGGCAGCTGCGCGGCCAGCGCGGCCGGGCGCTCCGCGCTGCCGCCCAGCAGCCCGAGCTGCTGCATCGCGCGGACCCGCAGGTCGTCCGCGCCCACCTTGTCGCCGTGCCGGTCGCGGTCCTGCCCGGCGAGGAAGAGGTCCAGCGCCTGGTCGGTCTCGGTCAGCGCCTGCGGCAGTGCCAGCCGGGTCACCAGCCAGCCGGCCAGGAACCCGAAGACCAGGAAGTACAGCACCAGCGCCGCCGCGAACGGCGCCACGTCCCGGCCGCCGCCGAGCGCGGGCGCCAGCGCCGCGCCGAGGTCGTGCAGCCGCTCGCCGAGCGAGCCGAGCTGGGTCAGTCCGACGCCCAGCAGCACCTTGGTCAGCCAGTCCGAGACCTGTTCCAGATTGGTGTTCGGCGCGTACGAGCCCTGCGGCTCGCCGGCAGCGGCCCCGCCGCGCACCCGGGGCACCCCGAACAGGAAGCCCAGCCCGCCGCCGAGCACCACCGAGGCCCCGATCACCACCAGCCCGCCGCCGAGCACCTGCCAGGCGTGCTCCCGGCCGAGTGCGAACAGCAGCAGTCCGAGCAGTCCCGTCCCGGCCAGCACCCCGGTGGCGCCCCACTGCGCCGTCCGCAGCGTCGCCCCGCCGCCGCCCGGTCGTCGTGCCTTCGCCATCGCCCACCCCCTGTGTCCGCGTCGCTCCGCTCCGGAACGCGCGCCGACTCTAGCGCCGCGGCCCCCTTGCGGAAACGTCCGGCCGCTGCCCCGGACACGGCGCGGGGAGCCTCCGGAATCGTGCCGGAAGCTCCCCGGGAACGCAGACGGCCCGCGGACTGCTCCTCCGCGCCGGCCCGTGCACTGGCCGGGCGCCGAGGCACCGGGGATGTACCGGTGAGACCGCGGGCCGGGTGACTGCTGTGGATTTCGCCTGCCGGAGGCCAGGGGCCTCATCCTGCGCAGGCAGGGGCGGCTCTAGCGAGCAGCCACCTCACGCATCCTGATGGAACTCAACTCAGGATCACCTCCTTTCAGTGTGCTGCCACGATAGGCAGCCCGCCGGACGGAGGGCAACGGATTATTTCGCGGAGCCCCGCCCGGCCCCGGTGCCGGCCGTGCGGGGCGCGCCCGGATCCGCTGCTCAGGCGGTCTTGAGCTGGTCCTGGAGCTTGGTGAAGTCGACCGTGTTGTCGGCCGACGGGGCCTGGATGGTCAGCGGCTTGTCGAAGTCGCTGAAGTCGATCTTGCCGTTGCCGTCCTTGGCGCCCGAGTGCTCGACCCGCACCGGGTAGGGCTTGCCCTCGGTGGCGATCTGCATGGTCGTGAGCTCGCCCTTGGAGTCGGCGACCTTAAGGCTGAAGGTCTTCACGCCGTTGACGTTGCCCGCGGAGCCCTTCTCCACCTTGTCGTTGCCGCTCTTGTCCGCGGTGATCTTCTTGCTGAACTCGGCGAGGTTGCAGACGCTGATCAGGGAGCCCATCGACGGGTCGCTCTCGAAGCCCGTCAGGTAGCGGCCCTTGAACAGTTCGGCGGCCTTGGCGCCGTTCGGGCCGCCCACGTTGGTCCAGAAGTCCTTGTCCGGCTTGACGTACGAGGTCTTGCCGTCGCTGATGATCTCGAACTTGCCCATGCCGGGCATCGCCATGGTGCCGGTGCACTGGCTCTTGTTGTCCAGCGCCAGGTTCAGCTCCATGCTGCCCTCGCCGGTGTCGACGGTGCCGACCATCTTGAGGGAGCTCGCGGAGGCCAGGGCGTCCTTGGCCTGCTTCGCGATGTCCTGGGCGCTGAGCTTGTCGGTGTCGAGCTTCTGCGCGGCACCCGCCTTGGCGTCGCCGCCCGTCCCGTCGCTCTTGGTGCTGCCGCACGCCGCGGTGCCGGCCGCCAGGACGAGGCAGATCGCGGCGGTGCTGACCAGTCGCTTCGACAGCATGTGGTTCTTCCTGTCCGGGTGGCCCGAACAGCCCCCCAATGAGATGAATTTTTCCTCAGTATGGTTCAGGACCCTGACAGGTGATCGTGGGACCGGCCGCTGTTACAGCTTCGTGGCAGGACCGTCTTTCGTTCGTACCCGGGAACGCGAAAGGCCCGGAGGACGAATCCTCCGGGCCTTTCGGCTACTGAGTAGCGGGGACAGGATTTGAACCTGCGACCTCTGGGTTATGAGCCCAGCGAGCTACCGAGCTGCTCCACCCCGCGTCGGTGAACACAACAATACGGGGAAGTCGCCGATATGGGAAATCGGTTCTTCAGGGCGCCCTGGCGACCCGCCGCCGACCGGGTGCCGGGTGCCGGGCCGCACGGCACCTCGCCCAGGCCGCGAAGGCGACCAGCGCGGCGAAGCAGGGCACCATCAGCGCCCCGTACACCACCAGGAAGCCGTCCGTACCGAGGTCGGCGGCGGCGTTCCAGGTTCCGTGCAGCGCCATCGCCAGCAGCAGCCCGGCCGGTACCGCCAGCCGGGCCAGCCAGCGCCGCGCGGTGGTGAGGGCGACGGCCAGGCCGATCCCGGTGAGCGCGGTGAACAGCGGGTGGGCGAAGGGCGAGAGCAGGGCGCGCAGCACGAAGGTCTGCACGGTGCTGTCGAAGTCGCGCAGGCTGGGCGGGTCGCCGAGGCCGATGCTGTCCAGCCGCTGCCGCTGGTCGCTGCTGAAGGCCCGGCCCAGGTAGAGGGCGTTCTCGGTGAACGCGAAGCCGCAGGCGGTCATCCCGCCGAGCACCACCCCGGCGGCCAGGGTGCGCGGCCGGGAACGGTGGTGCGGCGCCCCGGAGGGCGGGGCCGGGCGCAGGTACGGCAACGGCCGGAGGTACGGGCGCAGGCGCGGCCGGCCGCGGGCGTGCGGCCCGACCGGGTGGCGCGTGTGCGGGCGGGGGCTCCGGGGCGCGGGCGACCGGCGCAGCAGCGGCGCGCAGGGGCGTCCGGTGCGGCGGCCGCGGCAGCGCAGCCGCTGGCCGAGCGGGAGCAGGAGCACCAGCAGGGCGGTGGCCTTGGCGGTCTCCTCGATCACCGGGGTGGCGATCCCGGCGCCGAGCAGTTCCCCGAACGGGCCCCGGTGCCGGGTCAGGTAGCTCGCCGTCCAGTTGTTGGCCAGGATGGCGACGGTGGTGGCCGCGCAGGCGCCCCAGCCGAGGCAGAACACGGTGTGCCGCAGCGGAACCCGGGCGGTGAGGTTGAGCCAGGCCAGGCCGCCGAGCACGAACGGCAGCGGCACCACCGCCAGGCCCAGGCCGACCAGCAGTCCGACGGTGCCGGTCTGCCGCTGGACCAGGTGCAGGATCAGCACCCCGCAGCCGATCAGGGTCAGGACGGCGGTCGCGGTGACCGAGGAGAGCGCCACCGAGCGGCTGCGGCCCGGCGGGGCCCCGGGGGCGGTGGTGCCGGCGCGGAGGACGTGGTCGACGGCCGGGAGCGGCGCGGCGGCGGTACCCGGCCGGGGCAGCAGGCGATGCGCCCGGTGCCTCCGGGGCCCCGGAATGGTCCGGGTGTCGCCGGTGCTCGGGACCGTCTCCGGTGCGTCGGCGGCTGCTCGAACCGTCGTGCGACCGCCCGTCCGGAACCCGCCGCCGGACGGGCTGCCCATGCGGCACAGGGTAGGCCACGGCGGCGGCCCGCCGGGAGGAGTCGGGACGAACCGTCCCTCCCGGGCCCGCCCGTCCGGCCGCCGCGCGGCCGCCCGTTCGAACGGTGCCGGAGGGTCAGCGGCGGCGGAACAGCAGGTCGTGGACGACGTGCCCCTTGGCGATCCCGGCCCGTTCGAACTTGGTGACCGGACGCCAGTCCGGCCTCGGGGCGTAGCCCGGAATGCTGCCGTCCGGGTGGTCCCCGGGCTCCAGCCAGCCGGTCCCGTCGCCCTCGGGGTGCAGGTTCTCCAGCTCCGGCGAGGCGGACAGCACGGCCAGCATCTGCTCCGCGTACGGCTCCCAGTCGGTGGCGCAGTGCACCAGCGCACCGGGGGCGAGCCGGGGCAGCACCAGGTCGAGGAACGAGGGCTGGACCAGCCGGCGCTTGTGGTGCTTCGGCTTGGGCCACGGGTCGGCGAAGTAGACCCGCAGACCGGCCAGCGAGGCGTCCGGGAGCATGTCGCGCAGCAGGATCACCGCGTCGCCGGCGGCGGTCCGGACGTTGTGGGAGCCGTCCCGCTCCAGCATGCCGAGCAGGTTGCCGTGGCCGGGGGTGTGCACGTCGGCGGCGAGGATGCCCATGGCCGGGTCGGCGGCGGCCATCGCGGCGGTGGTCTCGCCCATGCCGAAGCCGATCTCCAGGGTCACCGGCAGGCCGTCGAACAGCTCCCGCGGGTCCAGCGGGGTGCCGTCGATGGGGATGCCGTACGTCTCCCAGCTCCGGTCCAGGGCGCTCGCCTGGGCGTTGGTCATCCGGCCCCGGCGCGGCTGGAAGCTGCGGATGCGACGCTCGCGGTGCTGGGCCTCGGTGGCCTTGTGCGGGTACATCGGCGCGGGGTAGGCGGCCGGCGCGGCGGACATCCGGGCGGACGGCGAGGGCTGGGGGATCGGGGCGGTGGCAGTCACAATCACCCGAGTCTACGGGGCTGTCGGGGCTCTCCGGCCGGGCCTGTGACCGGGCTCATCCACCGGCCCGGCCGGTGCCCGGCCCACCCGTCGGCGGCCGGGGAACGGGGAAGGAGCCGCACCCCCGTGACGGCTCCTTCCCCTTCCTCCCGGCGTCGGCCCCCCGACCGACGCCGGCTCCTGCCGCGGCCGTCCCCTCGCTGCCGCGGCCGGGCCCGGTCGGCGCGGGCTCCCCTGCCCGGACCGTCCCGCTGATCCGCTACTCCTCCCAGGGCCAGCCGGCGTTCGCCCCGGATTCCAGGAGCGGGATCAGCCGGAAGGCCGCGTCGCCCAGGCCACCGAAGGTGTGCCGGTGGGCGCCGCCGCTGGGGCCGTGGCCCGGGGCGTAGCCGGCCAGGTTCCAGGTGTAGACGGGCACGTGGGCCGGGACGGCGGCGAGGGGGTCGCCGCCCCAGTGGCCGGGGCCGGTCTGCTCGTCGGTGACGATCACCACCCGGTCGTGGCCGCGGTAGTGGGTGCGGACGGCGTCGGCGGTGTTGGTGCCGCCGAGGTCGGAGAAACGTTCCAGCACACGCAGTACCGCCTCGCCCCGGCCGACGTCGACCACCTGGCTGGTGGTGCCGAACTCGACCAGGTCCGCCTCGGCGGCCCGGACCTTCAGCGCGGTGCCGAAGATCGCCGCCGAGTCCGCCCGGTTGAGCTCGGTCGGCCCGCCGGAGCGGTCGAACATCGAACCGGAGCGGTCCACCAGGATCAGCGTCCGGCCGGGCAGTTCGGGCACATTGGCCAGCGAGTGACCGAGCGCCGTCTCCAGCGCGTGCCCCCAGCGCAGCGAGGGCACGTTGCGGTGCGCGGCCAGGTAGCGGAACGGGAACTGGCGCGAGCGCCGCACCTCGCCCTTGTCGGAGATCCGCCGGGCCACCTCGGCCGCGACGGCGTCCGAGACCCCGGCCCGGTCGAAGTTGCGCAGGTTCCGGACCAGCGCCATCGGACCCATCGACGGGATGACCGCCTCCCAGGCGTCCGCGTCCAGCGGCCCCTGCAGCCAGCCCGCCAGCGCCTCCCAGGTCAGCCCGGCGGCGGCCAGCCGCGCGGCGCCGCCCTCGGCGGTCACCGCCGCCCGGCGCTCCTCGACGGGCAGCGCCAGCAGCTCGCGGTTGGCGGTCAGCATCCGGTCGGCGGCCGGCGGGACGGCCTCGTCCGGGCGGTGCCTGCGGTCCAGCGCGTACGCGAACAGGGCGCCCTGCCACTCCTTCGCCGGGTCCGGCGAGGGGTGGGTCAGCTCGATCACGTCGCCGAAGCGGTAGCCCTTGCCCGCCGTGTCGTACTTGAGCAGCGAGCGGGCGTCGTACAGGTGCCGGACGGCGTCCGCGACCCCGCGCTTGAGCGGCTTGGGCAGCGCCCGGCCGTAGCGCGAGGTCCAGTAGGCGAGCAGCTCGCCCGGCTCGTCGGCGCGCCGCAGCACCGCCGCGACGGCCTGCCGGGAGTGACCGTGGGCGCCCGCGTCCAGCCGGGCGCGGGTGAACTCGGCGGCGCCGACCAGGGCGGCGGTGCGCATGTGGGCGCCGTAGCGCAGCCAGCGCAGCAGCCCGACGGTCCACTCCGGCTCGGCGACGGCGAGTTCGCGCACCAGCGCGGTGTAGCGGTCGTCGCGCTCGCCGCCGCGCTCGTGGAAGGTGTCCTGGCCGACCATGTTGGCGATCGCCAGCAGGAAGAGCTCGGACTTGCGGTCCCGGACGAAGCCGGGGCCGCCGTTGTGGTTGACGGTGCGCTCGCCGGTGGTGGCCACCGGCGAACTCGGACCGGCCTTGGCCCTGCGGAAGTTGAACCTGGACATGCGGAAGCCCCCCTCGGCGTGCTGGTGTCAGTGGGAGGGAGGCATGCTGCGGCAGCGGTGCCCGGGGCCGTCATGGCTGACGCGGACCCGGGCACCACGAAGAGCTGCCTCCCGAGATCAAAAAGTGGCGGCGGTGTTTCGCGGGCTCGAACCGCAGCGCCCTGGGGGCGCCTCACCAAGAAGTAACCGCTGCCGTCGCACCGGGAGGTGCGGACGAACTATTCACGTGTGGGTGTCCAGAGATCGAAGGCGGCTGAGGTGACATAGCTGCTCTACCGACTGAGCTACACCGGCGAGTACCAGCGGCGGGACTCGAACCCGCGACACGCCCATTAAGAGTGGAAGTAACCTCTGCCTGCGCACCTGGACGAGAGAAACCCTAGCCAGGCCCCTCCCGTCACCGCACTCCATTTACCGCCGGACCGCCGTCCCGTCCGCTCACGCCGGAGCGACGATCACCGCCCGGGCCCGCTCGGTCAGCTCCCGCACCCGGCGTTCCCCCTGGAAGGGCTCCAGCCGCCGCAGCATCTCCACCACGTACTCCCGGCTGCGCTGCGAGGAGATCCGGCCGGCCACCTCGACGGCGCGCTCGCCGGCGGCGACCGCGGCGTCCAGGTCGCCCGCCTCCGCCTCGGCCATGGCCGAGACCACCAGCCGCAGGCCGTGCGAGCGGACGAAGCCCTCGGTGGGCGTGGCCAGCGCCTCGCGGGTGAACTGCCGGACCTTGGAGGGCACTCCGAGGTCGCGGAAGCACTCGGCGGCGTCGGCGGCGAGCCGGTCGTAGGCGTAGAAGTCCATCCACGCCGGATCGGGATCCCCGGCGCGCGCCCGTTCGAGCGCGCTCTCCGCCGCGCCGAGCGCCGTCGCACACGCCGCCGCGTTGCGGGCCTTGGCCTGGGCCCGGGCCTCGACCAGGTGGAAGAAGCTCATGGTGCGGGCGGTGGCCAGGCCCCGGTTGCGCTCCAGCGCGGCCTGGGCGAGGTCGACGGCCTCCTCGGCGAAGCCCCGGTAGCCCGCCTGGAGGCTCATCGAGGCCAGCACGTAGCCGCCGAGCGGGACGTCGGCGGCGGCCCGGGCGAGCCGCAGCGCCTGGATGTAGTAGCGCTGGGCGGCCTCGTGCTGGCCGGTGTCGAAGGCCATCCAGCCGGCCAGCCTGGTCAGTTCGGCGGTCGCGCCGAACAGCGCGCGGCCGACCGCGTCGCTGTACGAGGCGAGCAGCAGCGGCGCCGCCTCCACCCGCAGGCACTCCGGCACCATCGACGAACGCCAGTCGCCGCCACCGTACTTGGAGTCCCAGCGACGGGCCTCCTGGGCGGCCTCGCGGAGCTTGGCGGCGTCCGAGTGGCCGACCCGGTAGGAGGAGGTGTCGGTGGGGGAGCGCGGCACCTCGCGGGCCACCGAGCCGTCGGCGGGGGTGATCAGCCAGCGGGAGACGGGGGTCGCGTAGGCGGCGACCGAGAAGGTGCCGGCCAGGCTGTCGCTCCAGCGGCCGCCGCCCGGGCCCCGGCGCAGGTCGAGGTCGACCCGCCACAGGTCGGTCGCCGAGCGGACCGCGTCGGCGACCTCGCGGGGGAAGGCCAGTCCGAGTTCGGGCGCCGGGTCGGTGTCGCCCAGGCCGATCTCCTCCAGCGGGACGGGCCGGCCGAGCTTGCCGCCGATCGCGGTGGCGATCAGGTGCGGGACGGGCCCCTGCGGCACCATGCCCTTGCTGACCCAGCGGGCCACCGAGGTCTTGTCGTACCGCAGGGTCAGCCCGCGTTGGGCGCCGAGGTCGTTGACCCGGCGGGCCAGTCCGGCGTTGCTGATCTGGGCGAGGGTCAGGAGCGTGCCGAGCCGTTCGTTCGGTCCACGTGGGCTGACGGTCATGGTGGCGGCTGCACCTCCTGCGGCCTTGTGCGCGGGGCCCGGGCGGCACCGGGCCGTAGCTGCTGTACCTAGCGTAGTCGGACGCGTTCCGACGGTTAAGAGGTCGCATTCCGGATGGCGGGATCGCGCACTCGGCCGTGCCGCACCGGAGTTGGTCCGGACCGCTCGGATCCGGCCGACCGCGCCGCGCGCCGGAGCGTCGTGCTCCGGTCCCGTGTACACGTGCGCCCGGCCGTGCCCCCTGGCCCGACCGGCTGGTCGGCGATTCGCTGGTGGTCGTGGGTCGGCCTGCCGTCGAGGACCCGGCGGGCCGGGGGACGCCGCCGCCTCAATCCCCGCGGGTGGTGGTGAAGTCCGGGAGGGCATGCGGATGCCCTCCCGGGCCGGGCGACGCCTTTCGGCCATCTCGCGATGCCCATGTCAAAGGCGTTTCGCCGGCGGTCCGGGCCGGGGAGGGGGAGGCCCGGCCCGCCCGCTCCCCGGAGCGCGGGACGGATCGAACTCCCTTCCGGCGGACGGAACTTGCCCACGCGCACCGGACGGAGCTCCGGCCGGGAGCGGGCCCGCGCGCGCATCGGTGCCTGCCCGCACGGCCCCGGCGACCCGTCGAACGGCCGGTCCGAACGGAGGCGGAACCCCGGAACACCGGCCACGGCGACGCCCCGCGGTGGCACGATGTCTCCTGACGGCGCGTCCGAGCTGCGGGGACCCGCCGGGACGCGCCCGGGCCGCCACGGCAACACCACCCGGCCGCCCGGCGGGCGGCGAACGCGCCGCACGGATGCAGGTCCTCGTCCGGTGGAGGCGCGATGCGGTGGCTGACGGGCTGGTGCACGGGTGCGTCGAGCGCGGGCACCCCGGCGCACGAACTGCGCGGCGGGGTCGAGCCGATCGCCGCCCGCCCGCTGTGGTCCGGGCCCGACCCGCTCTGGGCCGTGGGCGACTGGCGCCCCGCGGAGATCCGCCTGGTCACCCACCGCCCCGGCGCCCCCGCCGTGGTCAGCACCGGCCCCACCGAGCCCGACCGGATCGAGGACACCCCCGCCACCACCCGGCTCGCCGTCCTCGGCCACTGCGGAGCCACCGACGCCGAGCTCGCCGCCGGCCTCGCCGCCGCCCGCGGCGGCGCCGTCCGCCACCTCACCGCCTGGCCCGGCAGCTACACCGTCGTGCTGCGCTCCGGCCCCCGCTCCACCCTGCTGCTCACCGACCTCGCCGGCGCCCGGCCCGTCTTCCACACCCCGTGGGCCGGCGGCACCGCGTACGCCACCGCCGCCCTGCCGCTCGCCGACCTGGTCGGCGCCCCGCTGGACACCGGCCACCTCGCCGCCCGGCTCGCCTGCCCGGAGTCCCCCGAGGCGCTCGGCGCCGGCACCCCGTACCTGGGCGTCCAGCGGGTGCCGCCCGGCCACGTGCTCGGCATCCGCGGCGGACGCCCGTACCTGTCCGGCTACGACGACCCGGCCGGCGCCGAGCAGCCGCGCGACGAGGCGCCCGCCGTCCGCGAACTCACCCGCGCCCTGCTGGAGTCCGTCCGCTCCCGGGTCCGCACCACCACGCCGGTCCCCGACCCGGTCGGACGGGCCCGGCTCGGCGTCGACCTCTCGTACGGGACGGCCTCCGCGACCGTCGCCCTGCTCGCCGCCGCCGTCCCGCTGCCGCCGGTGCCCGCGGCCACCGCGGCGGCCCGGGCGGCCACCGCCGGGGCCAGGAGCGGCGCGGTCAAGGGCTCCTGGGCCCGTGCCGCCGCCCGGGAGGCCGCCGCCCCCGAGCGGTTGGCCGCCGTCACGCTCGGCGAGACCGGGCCCCCGGCCGGCCTCGCGCTCGCCCCCGACACCCCGCGGCTGCGGCACACCGTGCTCGACCCCGGCCCGGACACCCTCCCGTACGCCGGGCCGGGAGCCGACCCCCGGGCGGGCCGGCTCACCGACGAGCCCGGGCCCGAACTCGTCGCCGCCGCCCGGGCCGAGGCCCGCTTCGACGCCGGCGGCACCGACCACCTCACCGGCTACGGCGCCCGCCAGGTCCTGGACGGACACCCGGCCCGGCTCGCCGACCTCGTCCGGGCCGGGCGGCCGCGCGAACTCCTGCCCCCGGTCGTCGCCCTGGCCGGCGTCGACCGGGCGGCCGCGGGCGTGCTCACCGGCACGCTGCGCACCCCGCTCACCGTGCTCCGGGCCGCGCACCGGCTCTCCCGGGTCCGCTACGCCGAGGCGCTGGACGAGGCGGCCGCCAAGCTGACCGCCCGCCACGTCCCGGACGGCGGCGGCACGGCGGGGGCCCGTTCGGCCGTGGACCTCGCCTGGTGCGTGCCCGGCCCGGCCGCCCGCTGGCTCTCCGACGAGGCGCTCTCCTCGGTGGCGCTGCGGCTCCGCCTGGCGGCGCGCAAACCGGCGCCCGAGGAACACCCCGGCGCGTACCGGGCCCGACACGCCCTCTACCGGCAGGCGCGTGGGTTCCGCACGCTCGTGCACGCCGCCGAACAGCCCGGCCAGCGGCTGCACGCGCCCTTCCTCGACAACCAGGTGGTGCGCGCCGCCCGGCTGCTGCCCGACGACGTCCGCCTCCAGCCCGGCGCCCGGCACGCCCTCCTGCACGCCGTCCTCACCGGCGCCGGCCGCGCCGACCTGCCCCCCGACTGGGGCCGCGGCCCCCGCCCCGACCGCACCGCCCCCGCCCGCGCGGGCCTGCGCCTCGCCGCCGACGGCCTCGCCGAACTCTTCGACGCCCCGCTGCTCGCCGAAGCCGGCCTCATCGACCTCCCCGCCGTCCGCGCCCGCCTCGCCCACTCGGCCGACCCCGCCACCCCCCTCTCCCCCGCGGACCTCGCCGGCCTCGCCGACCTCGTCTCCACCGAGCTCTGGCTCCGCCGGGTCCGCGCCCGCCGCCACGGCGCCTGCTGGACCGGCCTGCCCAGCCCCCGCCGGCCCGCCCTCACCTCCTGAGCCTGTCGGGCCTGATGAGCCTGTCGGGCCTCCTGACCCTGTGGAGCCCGCGCCGACGACTCCCGCCGGCCCGCCCCACGACCGTGAGCCCGCCCCGCACCCCGCCCTGCGGCGCGGTTGCCGGGGCCGGGTCGGGGCGGCGGTGATGATGGCGGGGGTGTGGATCCGGGGCGAGGAGGGTGCGCGGTGGCCGGTGGGAGCGCGGGGCGGGAGGTGCCCGTCGTGCTGTCGGTGCTCGGCCGGCCGCCGACGGGGCGGCCGCCGGGGGTGCTGGCGGCGTGCGACGGCTCGGACGGGTCGCTGTGGGCACTCGACCGGGCGATGACGGAGGCCGAGCTGTTCGGGCTGCCGCTGTACGTGCTCGCCGTGGTCAACCTGGCGCCGGCCGGCTACCCGCCGGGGATGGCGGAGCTGGTGCAGGAGAGCGTGGAGACGCTGGTCGAGAGCATGGCGGACGGGCTGCGCCGCTCGGTGGCCGCCGTGCAGCGCCAGCGCCCCGCGCCGTACGCGGGGGAGCTGTCGCTGCACGTGGTGCTGGGCAGCGTGATCGAGGTGCTGCTGGAGGCGGCGACCCGGCAGCACACGCTGGTGATCGGCACCCGGGGCAACGGCGGCTTCGCCCGGCTGCTGATGGGCTCGGTGAGTTCGGCGGTGGTGCACCACGCGGCCTGCCCGGTGCTGGTGGTCCCGGCGCCGCCCGCGGTGTGATCCGCTCCACGGACCGGGCCGCCGGGAATGCACCGAGATGGTTCACCGTTCACCCATCTTGTACACATTCGCCAAGACGCCCCCTGGAGCCCCCCGCAATGAAGGTCGAGATCTGGAGCGACATCGCTTGCCCCTGGTGCTACATCGGCAAGCGCCGTTTCGAGCAGGCCCTGGCGGACTTCCCGGGCAAGGAGCAGGTCGAGGTCGTCTACCGCCCGTACCAGCTGGTCCCGGACGCTCCCGCGACCGCGAGCCCGCACCGCGCCTGGCTGGCCGAGCGCTACGGCCCGCAGTCGGTGGCGATGGACGCGCGGGTGGCCGAGCTGGGCCTCGCCGAGGGCATCACGTACGACTTCGACGCCGCGCTGCACGCCAACACCCTCCTGGGCCACCGGCTGCTGCACCTCGCCGAGGTCGAGTACGGCCCGGCCGTCCAGGGGCGGCTGAAGGAGGCGCTGCTGAAGGCGCACTTCACCGACGGCGTCGACGTCGGTGACCGCGCCGCGCTGACCGACGTCGCCGTGGCGGTCGGCCTGGACCGGGACCGGGTGACCGCCTACCTGGCGGGCGACGAGGGCGTCGCCGAGGTCGACGCCCAGCTGGCCGAGGGCCGCGAGCTGGGCATCAACGCCGTGCCGACCTTCGTCTTCGAGGGCAAGTGGGCCGTCCAGGGCGGCCAGGACGCCGAGACCTTCCGCAAGGTGCTGGACCAGGTCGCCACCGAGATCGGCGAGCGCCGTCCCGCCCCGGTGCAGGTCGCCCCGGCCGGGGAGGCCTGCGCGGACGGCTCCTGCGCCATCTGACGCCCGGCCGTCCGGCGCCGACCCGGGCGCACGGCACCGCGGACCCGAGGCCCGCTCCAGGACTCCTGGAGCGGGCCTCCGTCATGACCGACCGGAGGCCCGACCGGAAGACCACCCGGCGGACCACCCGGAGGCCCGACCGGAGGCCCGACCGGAGCGCGCGCCCGTCACGAGCACCGGAAGCGGGCCTGGGCCCAGTCCGCGACGTTCAGCGCCGACCAGATCCCGCTCACCGGCGTGACCACCAGCTTGACCGACTTCTGCCCGGCCAGCGGCACGTGCACCGGCACCGCGTCGTCGCCGACGGCCAGCGCGCGGGAGCTCCACAGGGTGCTGCCGTCGCCGCCCTGGACGGAGAAGACGACCCTGCCCGGCGAGAGCGTGGCGTCGTCCACCCCGGCCACCGCGTCGAAGGACGCGCAGCTGCGGTTGAGGTCGATCACGGTGGTCGCCGGGGCGTGCACGGTGATCGCGTGCGGGTGGTAGTCGCCGCCGATCCAGCCGCCGTCACGCTGCCAGAAGTTGTCGCTGCCCTTCTGCCGGATGCTCGGCTCGGGCGGCGGCACCCGGTTGTTGCCGGGCTTGAGCACCGGCAGCGAGTTGCCCCAGAAGTCACTGAGGACGGGCGGCACCGGCGTGGGGACGGTCGGGGTCGGCACCGGAGGCAGGGTGGGCGTCGGCACCACCGGGACGTCGGGCGTGGGCAGCGGCGGCAGGGTCGGCACGGGCACGACCGGGGGAGTGAAGGTCGGCTTCGGCGCCTTCGAGCTGCTGGGCGCGGGCGTGACCGGCTCCGGCACCCCGGTGGTGGCGGGCTGCGGAGTCCGGGAGGTGGCGGCCGGCTGGGCCGCGGGGCTCGCCGCGGGCGCCTCCGGGGCCGGATCGGCGGCGCCGGGCGCCGGAGCCGGGGCCGGGGCCGGGGCCGCGGTGGGCGCGG
>NZ_JBHXEM010000071.1:0-44510 GCF_042724755.1 Kitasatospora sp. NPDC127067
GGACGCGAAGATCACGCAGATCTACGAGGGCACCAACCAGGTCCAGCGGATCGTGATGGCCCGCAACCTCCCGTAACCCCACCCGTAACCCCACCCGACGTACACCCACGGCCCCCGACCGCCCGTCCGCGGTCGGGGGCCGTATGTCGTCCGGAATCGAACCGTCCTGGACGCGGCCCCCGTGACGGTGTCATAAATGATCGTCAACTCATGGGCAGCACGCGACGATTGCGAGAGATCGACGATCATGGGCAGCACCCCCGAGCAGCACCCCGCCGGCAAGGTCTGGCTGATCACCGGCGCCAACTCCGGCTTCGGCCGGGCGCTCACCGAGGCCGCGCTGGCGGCCGGCGACACCGTCGTGGCCGCCGCCCGGCGCCCCGAGACGCTGGCGGAGCCGGCCGCCGCGCACCCGGACCGGCTGTTCCCGGTCCGGCTGGACGTCACCGACCAGGAGCGGATCGCGGCCGTCGTCGCGGAGACCGTCCAGCGGCACGGCCGGATCGACGTCCTGGTCAACAACGCCGGGCGCGGGCTGATCGGCGCCGTCGAGGAGTCCACCGACCGCGAGCTGCGGGACCTGATGGAGCTGCACTTCTTCGGCCCGGCCGCACTCACCCGGGCCGTGCTGCCGCACCTGCGGGCCCGGGGCTCGGGCGCGGTGGTGCAGATGAGCAGCATGGGCGGCCGCTTCAGCTTCCCCGGTGTGGGCGCCTACTCGGCCACCAAGTTCGCGCTGGAGGGGCTGTCCGAGGCGCTGGCCAAGGAGGTGGCCGGCTTCGGGGTCAAGGTGCTGATCGTCGAGCCCGGCGCGTTCCGGACCGGCTTCGCGGGCGGCGACGCGCTCGCCCACAGCGCCCCGATCGAGGCGTACGAGCCGATCGTCGGCCCGGTCCGCACCGGGCTGCCGGACAGTGACGGCAAGCAGGCAGGCGACCCGGCGAGGGCCGCCGAGGCGATCCTGGCCGCGCTGGCCGCCGAGCACACCCCGCTGCGGCTCGCGCTCGGCAGCGACGCGGTGGACGGCGTCCTCGGCACCCTCGACGAGGCGCGACGGGAGACCGAGACGTGGGCGGCGGTCGGCCGCGGCACCGACTTCCCGGCCGGCGAGTAGCCCACCGGGCGGCGGACGGCCCCGCCCCCCGGTCGGTTGAGGGCCCCGCCCCCCCCGGGCGGCGGACGGCCCCGCCCCCCGGTCGGTGGAGGGCCGCGCGACGAAAACCGCGCGACGGCGGGCAGCCGCGCTCCGTAGGCTGCCCGCCATGTCCTCCGCGCCCACCAGGCCCTCCGTGCTCAGCCTGGCCCCCATCACCCCCGAGAACGTCGACGCCGCCCTCGCCCTGCGGGTCCGCCCCGACCAGGAGGCCCTGGTGGCGCCGGTGGTGAAGTCGCTGGCCGAGGCGTACGCGTACGGGGAGGCCGCCTGGCCCCGGCTGATCCTGGACGACGGGCGGCCGGTCGGCTTCGTGATGGCCTTCTTCGACCTCACCTTCTACCCCGACCGCCCCGGCGACCGCCCCCGCTCCGGCCTGTGGCGGCTGCTGATCGACGCCGAGCGACAGCGCGGCGGCTACGGCCGCTTCGCCGTCGAGCAGGTCTGCGCCGAGATCCGCCGCCGCGGCGGATCCCGCGTCACCGTCACCCACCACCCGGGCCCGGACGGCCCGGAGGAGTTCTACGCCCGTCTCGGCTTCCGCCCGACCGGCGAGCTGAGCGGCGGCCAGACCGTCGCCGAACTGGACCTCCCGCCGCTCAGCTGAGCAGCGCCGCGGCCTGTTCCCGGGCCTGTCGCAGCCAACCGGCGCGCTCGGCGTCGGAGGAGTCGGTGACCGTGCGGAACACCGTCCGCCGCACCTCGGCGACCCCGACGTACGGCAGCACGCAGGCCGCCCAGATCCGCTCCAGCGGGTCGCCGAACTCCTCGCGCTCGCGGGCCTCCGGGGTGTCCGAGGTGTTCAGCACCAGCGCCCGGCCGGCCCGCAGCAGCCCGGCCGGCTCGCCGTCGGCCGTCCCGAGCTTGTACGCGACGCCGGGCACCAGCACCCGCTGCACCCAGCCGGTGAGCACCGCGGGTGGCATGCCCCACCAGTTGGGGTGGATCAGCACCAGCGCGTCCAGGGCGGCCACCTCGGCGCGGTGCAGGGCGAGGACCGGATCCCCGGACCGCTCCGCCGCGGCCACCGTGCCGGTCTCCTCGGCGGCCAGCAGCGGCGCGAAGCCCTCCGCGTACAGGTCGTGGGCGCGCACCCGGCAGCCGCGCCCCCGCAGTTCGTCCACCACGGCCCCGTACAGCGCGTGGTTGAAGCTCCCCGGCCGCGGATGCGCCAGGTAGACCCCGATCGTGCTCATCTTCCGTCCCCCTCGGGCTGGTTGGCCGGACCGATGGTAGGCGCGTGCCCCGGTGTCGCGCACCCGGCAAGGATCCGCCGGACACGCCCCGGGGCCGGTCGGCCGCCGGTAGGGTCCGGGGCCATGACCGAGCCGGACTTCCTCACCGAGACCAGGGCGTTCTACGACGCCGTCGCCACCGAGTACACCGAGCTCTTCCGGGACGCGTTGGACCGCATGCCGATGGACCGGGCGATGCTGGGGCTCTTCGCCGACCTGGTCCGCGCCGAGCGGCCGGGCGGCAGGACGGCCGAACTCGGCTGCGGCCCGGGCCGGATGACCGGCCCGCTGCACCGGCTCGGCGTGGACGTGCACGGGATCGACCTCTCGCCGCGGATGGTCGAGCTCGCCCGGCAGGCCCACCCGGAGGTGCCGTTCAGCGTCGGTTCGATGTTCGGCCTCCCCTTCCGGGACGGGGAGCTGACCGGCGTGGTGGCCTGGTACTCGATCATCCACACCCCGGCGGAGCGGCTGCCCGAGGTGTTCGCCGAGTGCGCCCGGGTGCTCGCCCCCGGCGGCCACCTGATGCTCGCCTTCCAGGTCGGCGACCGGCCGTCGCGCCAGGAGCGCCCCTTCGGCCACCCGGTGTCGCTGGACTTCCGCCGGCTGCGGCCGGAGCACGTCGAGGAGCTGGTGCGGGAGGCCGGCCTGCCGGTCACCTCCCGTACGGTCCGTGAGCCGGAGGGGGACGAGAAGACCCCGCAGGCCTATCTGCTGGCCCGCAAGCCGAAGGGCTGAGGCCTCCAGCGGGCCTCCAGCGGGCCTCCTGCGCGGCCTCCGGTGCGGTCTTCCGTGCGGTCCTCTACGCGGCCTCGGACGAGGACGGCGGCTGCCCGGAGGCGGTCGCGATCACCTCGTCCAGCACCTCGCGGGAGCGCAGCAGGTCGCTGATCGTCCGGTCGATCCGTTCGCGCTCCGCGGTGAGCTCCTCGACCAGCAGGGGGGTGGCGACCTCGTTCGGGCTGCCGTCGGAGTCCCGCATGCAGGGGAGGATCTTGTAGATGGTCCGGCTGTGCAGCCCGGCCGCGAAGAGCTCCTGGATGTGCACCACCCGGTCGACGGCGGCCTCCGGGTACTCGCGGTGGCCGCCCTCGGTGCGGCGGGCGGCGAGCAGGCCCTGCTGCTCGTAGTAGCGCAGCGAGCGTTCGCTCACACCCGTCCGACGGGCCAGTTCGCCGATCCGCACGCCGTCCACCCCGTCCCCGTGCCGCACTGAGGCCTGAACCTGACATCGATGTTAGCTTCCCGGTCGCGCCTCGGGGCGGAAACCGGATAACACAGCCGCGTCCGGCCGCGCCGGACCGGGGGCAGCGCGCGCCGAACAGGTGATCGTGCCATCATCCCTGCATGTCTTCCAACGTTTTCTTCGACATCACGATCAACGACGAGCCGGCCGGCCGGATCGTCTTCAAGCTGTACGACGACGTCGTTCCCAAGACCGCCCAGAACTTCCGCGAGCTGGCCACCGGCCAGAACGGCTTCGGCTACGCGGGCTCCGGCTTCCACCGCGTGATCCCGGCCTTCATGCTCCAGGGTGGTGACTTCACCAACCACAACGGCACCGGTGGCAAGAGCATCTACGGCGAGAAGTTCGCGGACGAGAACTTCCAGATCAAGCACGACCGCCCGGGCCTGCTGTCGATGGCCAACGCCGGCCGCAACACCAACGGCTCGCAGTTCTTCATCACCACCATCGTCACCGACTGGCTGGACGGCAAGCACGTCGTCTTCGGCGAGGTCGTCGAGGGCATGGACCTGGTCAAGAAGATCGAGGGCCTCGGCTCGCAGAGCGGCCGCACCTCGGCCAAGATCGTCATCGCCGCCTCCGGCGAGGTCAAGTAGTCGCCGCCGCCACTGGCACGCACCGCCCCGGAGCGGGACGTCGGATCTTCCGGCCTCCCGCTCCGGGGCGGTTTCGTACCCGCTCGCCGTACCCGCTTGCGTATCCGCCCCGAGCCCGTTTCCACGCCCGGCCGCGGTGCGGCGGGCAGGGTAGCCGGGAGCGCCGCCGTCCGGGCCGGAACCGGGCAATCGTGCGGCCTTCCTTTGCCGGGGCCCTACGCTCGACTTCTCGGACGCGGCCCAAGCCGCGGCCGAACTCGACTCTGCGGCAAGGTGGTTGACCGATGGTGGAGCAGGGCGCCGACGACGGCGAGGTGACCTACGAACAGGTGACGGTGGTCTCCCTGGCCGGCTGCGAGCCGGTCGGTCCGGCGCGGTTCGCCGTCCGGGTCGTCCGCGAGGGCATGACCGTCAAGCGGGTGGCCGGCTACTGGGTGCGCTGGGACGAGCGGTGGGGCGCGGAGGAGGTCCGCCACCACGCCCGCTGGATCGCGGACGAGGAGTACGTGCGGCCGGACACCGGCAGCCTGGACGGCACCCTCGCGGTGATGGTCGCCGCGTACTGGACGGATCCGACGGGCGCCTTCCCGCGCCGCCCGGGCACCGAGACGGTGGTGACCTTCCGGCCGGGCGAGACCGAGCACGAGCTGGTGCTGGAGCAGCCCGCCCCGGTCGTCCAGGCCGCCGCGGCCCCGTACCGCCCGGCCTCGCTCTCGGTGCAGCTGACCCACGCGAGGTGGCTGAGCGGCGACGGGCAGCCGATCCACTACGGCTTCTCGGGCGCCACCGAGGCGGCCGGCGGCGAGGGGGAGTGGCTGGTCCGCTTCCCGGAGTGCGGCACCGGGCTGCTGCCGTTCGTCTAGGCCGTTCCCTCGCCACCGGTGCGTCCGGCGCGTTCAGGAGGGGCTCGGGGCGGGCCGGGCCGGTACCGGGCGGGCCCACCGGCCGCCCGTCCGCATCCCCACCTTGCGCGCCGGGACGCCGGCCCAGACCTCCCCGGGGCCGGTCGAGCGGGTGAGCACCGCGTTGGCGCCGACGACGGTGCCCGCGCCGACGGTCAGCACGCCCTCCTTGCACATCACCTTGGCGCCGGCGCACAGCACCGCGCCGTCCTCGACCACCACCCGCCGCATCGCGCTCTCCTCCTGCGGTACCCACGGGTCGGCCCGGCCGATGGTCACGCCGTTGTAGAGCGTCACGCCGGCGCCGAGGGTGGTGTGCGGGTGCAGCACGGTGCCGAAGCCGCGGTGGAAGACGAGCAGTCCGGGCCCGATCTCGCAGGCGGCGGGCACCTCCATCCCGTAGAGCGCGAGCGCCTCCTGGACCAGACGGCCCAGGAGGCGGTGGCGCCGGCGGTGGATCAGCGCGGTGACGAGTGGCATCCGCTCATTGTGTCGACGCGGTCGCACAAAGTCGCGGACTACTTGAAGTCCGGCACCGCGGTGTCGTTCTTGAAGGCGGCGAAGAGCTGCTTGGACTTGTTGGCGTCCCACAGCACGGCGGACTCGCCGGTCTTGGTCCGGTAGTCCGGGTTGCCTATCGGCACGGTCAGCGACTTGCCGCTGCCGCCGTTGACGTCCTTCATGGCGAGGAAGAGCGAGCCGAGGTCGGTCAGGCCGCAGTCCTCGTCGACGATCAGGGTGCCGAGCGCCGAGTCGACCAGCGGGTAGAAGGTGAACGGGTTCATCAGGTTGCCGGGGGAGGCGGCCTGGTGGGCCAGGGCGCCGAGGAACTTCTGCTGGTTGCGCATCCGGCCGAGGTCCTGGTCGGCCATCTGGTGGCGCTGGCGGACGAAGGCCAGCGCCTGCTTGCCGGTGAGGGTCTGGTCGCCGGCCTTGAGGTCGAGGCCGGAGTCCTTGTCCTGGACGTCCTGGTCGATCTTCATCTCGACGCCGCCGATCGAGTCGACGATGCCGACGAAGCCGCCGAAGCCGATCTCGGCGTAGTGGTCGATCCGCAGGCCGGTGTTCTGTTCGACGGTCTGGACCAGCAGCCGGCCGCCGCCGTTGCCGAAGGCGGAGTTGATCTTCGCGGTGGTGCCCTTGACCGGCTTGCCGTTGCTGCCCGGGTGGTCGGGGATCGGCACCCAGGAGTCGCGCGGGATGCTCATCAGGGTGTTCCCGTTGTCCCCGACGTGCAGGATCATCATCGAGTCGCTGCGCTTGCCCTCGGTGTCGTGCCCGGTGTGCAGGTCGTCCTGCTCGGCGTCGGTGAGGCCCTGGCGGCTGTCGGAGCCGACGATCAGCCAGTTGGTGCCCTTGCCCGCGGCCGGGCGGCCGGGGTAGTCGGCGAGCACGTTCTCGTGGTTGAGCTTGGAGTCCGCCCAGAACCAGGTGGAGACGGCGGTCACCATGACGGCGATCAGCACGCCGAAGACCGACCACTTCACGATCCGCCGCCGCGGCCAGCGCCGGGCCTGGGCGCCGGGCGGGCGGGTGCCGCCGGGCCCGCCGGGGCCACCGGGGCGGCCCTGACCGCCGGGCCCGCCGGGGCGGCCCTGGCCACCGGGGCCACCGGGCCCGCCGTGAGCACCGTGGCCTGCGGGCCCGCCGTGAGCACCGCCGGGTGCGCCGGGACGGCCTCCGGGTGCGCCGGCCCCCTGCGGGGGGACGCCGCCGAGCCGGGAGGGCCCCGGCTGCCCGGGCTGTCGCGGCTGCCGTGGCGCGGCCGCCCCCGGTCCGCGCGGGTTCAGCGAGGACGGCAGCGGCGGCTCGGCCGCGCCGCCCCCGCCGTTTCCGCCGTACGGGTTCCCGCCGCCCCCCGGGCGGCCCTCCTGCCACGTGTTCATGCCGACGAGGATGCCCGACCCCGGTCGGGCTGACTCCCCCCGGGGGGTCCACCGGGCTTCTTGTAGCAGTTTTGATGCACGTACCGGATCGTTCCGCCGCAACGTCCGGACACCCGGTGTTCCAGCTGCTGAAACGTTTCTTGACCAGCCCGAACACAGCGTGTTTGCATTCCAGGCATGGATCAGCGTTGGGCACTCACGCGTCGGCGGCACGTCGACCTGCGGCGCGGTGTGGCCTGTTCGCTCTGTCGCGGCTGACGCGCGCCCGCCGAATCCCCGTACCCGCCGCACGTCCGCCGGCACAGCGCCCCCGGTGCACGTCCGCCGGCACAGCGCCCCCGGTGCCGCCCCGGCACCGCTCCCGGCACCGGCCCCCACCCGCGGCGCCTTCCCCCGCCGCACCCGGCCGGAACCCGCCGCACCGCGCCGCCCCGCTTCCACCCAGAGGTGAACCCATGGCCGTCGTCCTGTCCGTTTCCGGCTCCCCGTCCCCCACCTCCCGCACCACCCGCCTGCTGCGCCACGTCGACGCGCGGTTGGCGGAGCGCGGCCACCACGTCGTCCCCTTCGAGGCCCGCAGCCTGCCCGCGCACGCCCTGCTGTCGGGCGACTTCGACCACCCCGAGATCGTCGCCGTCACCGAGCTGTTCGCCCGCGCCGACGGCGTGGTCGTCGGCACCCCCGTCTACAAGGCCGCCTACTCGGGCCTGCTGAAGGCCCTGCTGGACGTGCTCCCGCAGTACGCGCTGGCCGGCAAGGCCGTCCTGCCGCTCGCCACCGGCGGCTCGCCCGCGCACGTCCTAGCGGTGGACTACGCGCTGCGCCCGGTGCTCAGCTCGATGGGCGCCGACCACATCACCCAGGGCTGGTTCGTACTCGACCGCCACATCACCGCCCGGGAGGACGGGACGACCCTGGTGGAGCGCGAGACCGAAGCCCTGCTGGTCCCGGTCGTGGAGGGCTTCGCCACGGCCCTGGAGCGGCTGGCCGCAACCGCGCTGACGAGCTGACGGACCGCCGCCGCGGCCCGTACGGGGCGTCCCCGAGACGGGCCGCGGCTACCCCTAGGGGGAGCGGCGCCGCGGCCCGTAGAACCTTGGTTGAGCGGCTTCATTCCGGCGGATGACGAGCCGACGGCCGTCGGCTCCTAACGTGGTTCACACATCCCCACCCGCCAGGAAGCGGCCCGGTTGCGTCGGGTCCGGTGGCCAGGTCCACCGGGAGGGTGGAGACAACTCCCGGTCGAGGACTACCGCCTGCGCCATGTCATGAGGCGGGCGGGCCCGCGAGGCTGGGGGCCAACGGGTGAGCGCATCTTCCTTAGGAGAGTCCAGTGACGACGGCAGCAGCAGCCGTGTACGACCCCCAGCTTCCCGGCGGAGCGTCAGCCGTCGCCGCGTCGGCCCGTCAGGTCACCAAGGCGTACGGTTCGGGCGAGACCACGGTGACCGCGCTCGACTCCGTCGACGTGGACATCCAGCGCGGCCGGTTCACCGCGATCATGGGTCCCTCGGGCTCCGGCAAGTCCACCCTGATGCACTGCCTGGCGGGCCTCGACACGGTCACCTCCGGCCGGATCCGGATCGGCGAGACCGAGATCACCGGCCTCAAGGACAAGCAGCTCACCAGACTCCGGCGCGACAAGATCGGCTTCATCTTCCAGGCGTTCAACCTGCTCCCGACCCTGAGCGCGCTGGAGAACATCACGCTCCCGATGGACATCGCCGGTCGCAAGCCCGACCAGGCCTGGCTGGACCAGGTGGTGGAGACGGTCGGCCTGTCCGGCCGGCTCAAGCACCGCCCCTCCCAGCTCTCCGGCGGCCAGCAGCAGCGCGTCGCGGTGGCCCGGGCGCTGGCCGCCCGCCCCGAGATCATCTTCGGGGACGAGCCCACCGGGAACCTGGACTCCCGCTCCGGCGCCGAGGTGCTGACCTTCCTGCGCCGCTCGGTGGACGAGCTGGGCCAGACCATCGTGATGGTCACCCACGACCCGGTCGCCGCCGGCTACGCGGACCGCGTGCTCTTCCTCGCCGACGGCGTGATCGTGGACGAGATGCACGCGCCCACCGCCGACTCCGTCCTCGAACGCATGCGCCGTTTCGACGGCAAGCGCACCAGCTGAGCGGCGGGACGACACCATCATGCTGCTCAAGACCTCACTGCGGAGCTTCTTCGCCCACAAGGGCCGGATGGCGCTCTCGCTCATAGCCGTCGTGCTGTCGGTGGCCTTCGTCTCCGGCACCCTGGTGTTCTCCAACACCGCCACCGGCACCTTCGACAAGCTCTTCGCCGCGACCGCCTCCGACGTCTCGGTCAATCCGCCCAAGCCGGCCGAGGACGAGGAGCAGCAGGCCGCCGTCAAGCCGCCGACCGTCCCGGTCGCGCTGGAGCGGCAGGTCGCCGCGCTGCCCGGGGTGAAGAGCGCCGTCGGCCAGGTCCTGGTCGAGAACGCCGTGCTGATCGACCCGGCCACCAACAAGCTGGTCGGCCCGACCACCGGCGCGCCCACCCTGCTCGGCAACTGGACGGACACCCCGGCCAACCCGCTGAAGGTCACCTCCGGCCGCACCCCGCGCGGCCCGACCGAGCTGCTGCTGGACGCGGACACCGTGAAGAAGGCCAAGCTCGGCCTCGGCGGCCGGCTCAGGGTCGAGAACCCCCTCGGCCGACACGACTTCACCATCGTCGGCATCGGCACCTTCACCACCACCAACCCGGGCGCGGCGCTCGCGTTCCTGGACACCCCGACCGCCCAGCAGGTGCTGCTCGGCGAGCAGGCCTTCAGCACCGTCGAGGCGTACGGCGACGGCAGCCGCGGCAACGACCGGCTCAAGGCGGACGTGCAGTCCGCGCTCGGCGGCGGGTACCTGGTGAAGACGGCGGCCGAGCAGAAGGCGGACCGCACCGAACAGGTCGGCAAGGGCCTGGACTTCATGAAGTACGCGATGCTCGGCTTCGCCTTCGTCTCGGCGATCGTCGGCGCTTTCCTGATCGTCAACACCTTCTCGATGCTGGTCGCCCAGCGCACCCGGGAGATCGGCCTGCTGCGCGCCATCGGCGGCAGCCGGCGGCAGGTCAACCGCTCGGTGCTGGTCGAGGCGCTGATCCTGGGCGTGCTCGGCTCGACCCTCGGGGTCGCGGCCGGCCTGGGCGTGGCGGTCGGCCTGATCAAGCTGATGACCGCGATCGGCATGGACCTGGATGCGGCCGACCTGCGGATCGGGCCGGACGTGTTCGTCGCCGGGTACGCGCTGGGCATCGTGGTCACGCTGGTCGCGGCCTGGTTCCCGGCCCGCCGGGCGAGCCGGATCTCGCCGATGGCCGCCCTGCGCGACCACGGCACTCCGGCCGAGGGCCGCGCCAACCTGGTCCGTACCGTCCTCGGCCTGCTGCTGACGGCCGGTGGCGGCGCCCTGCTGGCGCTCGGCGCGCGGGCGGAGAAGGCGGCCACCGGCGGCCAGTACCTGGGCCTGGGCGTGGTGCTCACCCTGATCGGCTTCGTGGTGCTCGGCCCGCTGCTGGCCTCGGCCGTCGTCCGGGTGCTCGGCGCGCTGCTGCCGGCGCTGTTCGGGCCGTCCGGCAAGCTCGCCCAGCGCAACGCGATGCGCAACCCGCGCCGCACCGGCGCCACCGCCGCCGCGCTGATGATCGGCCTGGCGCTGGTGATCGCCTCCGCGGTGTTCAGCTCCTCGGCCGTCACCTCGACCAGCGCGCAGATCGACAAGTCGGTGGGCGCGGACTACATCATTTCGGGCGGCCGCACCGCGATCACGCCCGAGATGCTGGCCGCCGTCGAGCGGACCCCTGGCATCGACCACATCACCACCCAGCGGTTCTTCGCCGCCAAGGTCCGGCTGTCGGACGGGCAGCAGGCCAAGACCCCGCTGACCGCGGTCCCGCCGTCCTTCTTCGGCACCGACTTCCGGCCGGCGGTCGACTCCGGTGCGGTGGACTCGCTCCAGCGCGGCTCGCTGGGGATCGGCGCCGCCTTCGCCAAGGACCACAACCTGAAGGTCGGCGACCAGGTCACCGTCGACTACGGCCAGGGCCGCACCCAGGCGCTGCCGGTCGGCGCGGTCCTCGGCAAGGGCGAGCTGTTCGGCGGCGGCTCCTTCGTCGCCATGGACACCATGGCGAAGGCGGTCCCGGCCGCCGAGCAGCCGCCGGTGTGGACCTTCTTCGCCAAGGCCGCCCAGGGCGCCGACGTCCAGAAGACGCTGACCGCGCTGGAGGACGGACTGAAGGAGTACCCGCAGCTGACCATCAAGGACCGGGCCGGCTACAAGGAGCTCGCCCAGTCCCAGATCAACACCCTGCTCTACCTGATCTACGGGCTGGTCGCCCTCTCGATCACGGTCGCGGTGCTCGGCGTGGTCAACACCCTGGCGCTGTCGGTGGTCGAGCGGACCCGCGAGATCGGCCTGCTGCGGGCGATCGGGCTCTCCCGCCGCCAGCTGCGCCGGATGATCCGGCTGGAGTCCGTGGTGATCGCGCTGTTCGGCGCCGTCCTCGGCACCGGGCTGGGCCTCGCCTGGGGCGTCACCGTCCAGGGGGTGCTGCGGGAGCAGGGCCTGGGGACGCTCTCCGTCCCGACCACCATGGTGGCGATCACGCTGGTCTCCTCGGTGCTGATCGGCCTGTTCGCCGCGCTCGTCCCGGCCTTCCGGGCCGGACGCATGAACGTCCTCGCGGCCATCGCGACGGACTGAGCCGGCTCCGGGGTCGCCGGGCCCCGGAGCACGGGGGGAACGGGGGGAACGGGGGGAACGGGGCCGGGTGCGTACAGCACCCGGCCCCGGTGCCGTTCCCCGCCCCTTGCCGGGAGGCCGCCGCCGAGGTGCGTTCCGTTTTCCCCGGGCTGGGATGATCGTCCGATGTTCCCCTCGGACGCCCCGCCGCTGCCCAGCGCCGCGCCCCTCACCAGTGCCGCCGCCGCCCGCTGGCGCGCCGCCCGGACCGCCTGGCGGCTGGACAGCCGGTGGCTCGCGCTGCTGCCGATCGCCTTCCTGGCCCTGGCCGCCGCGGTGGAGCCGGACAGCGGAGGGGCCTGCAACGCCCAGGGCATCTGCCGGGAGACCTGGGGCGAGACCCTGGCCCTCTGGACGCTGCTGGCCGAGGCCGTCCTGCTGGTCGGCCGGCCCCGCGTCCGGCCGCTCGTCCCGGTCGCCGCCCTGGCCCTGTTCTGGTACCTCCCGAACGGCCTGGTCACCCCGCTCGCCCGCTGGTCCGCCGTGCTGCTGCACCTGCTGCTGGCCGCCGTCCTGATCGGCGCGGACCTCGGCCGCCGCCGCGCCCGCCAGCAGCTCGACGAACTGATGGCCCCGCCCGTCCCCTTCCCCTGGACGGCCGCCGGCGCGCCCTCGCCCGTCCACCCCCCGCACGCTCCGGTCGGGCGGCGGGTGCTCGGCGTGCTGTTCCTGGTCGCCGCCGCCGCGCTGCCGTTGTACGGCCTGTGGGCGCAGTCCCAGCAGGAGGAGCGGGACGGCGCGGCCGTGCGGGTCACCGGCACCGCGGGGGAGTTCGACCGGGACGGCCTGCTGACCGTCCACTACCAGGACCCCCACCGCGGTGACGCGACGGTCGCCGCGCCGCCCGGCGCCGCCGCCGGGCCCACCGCGAAGCTGGACGTGTGGTGGGCCGAGCGACCGCAGCCGGGCCAGGCGGTCCCGCTGCTGCTGGACGGCGACCGGGTCCGCGCGCTGGGCGACGACTACGACCTGTCCGGCGAGGCGCTCCTCGGCGGCCTGCTCGCCCTGCCCGGCCTGCTGCTGCTCGGCTCCGCCCTGGCCCACGACGCCCGCCGCACCCGGCCCGCCTTCGAGGGCACCGCACCCGCCCTGGCCGTCCGGGTCCGGGCCGACGCCCAGGGCGACCTGCTGGTGCTCCCGGTGGACGGCCCGGCGGACGGGCCCGCGCTGTGGCGGCTGAAGGAGTGGGAGCGCTACTACTGGGCCCGGGAGGGCCACCCGGACATGCCGGACCGCCCGGGCCCCGGCTGGCTGCCCGAGCACCCCGACCTGGAGGGCTACGAGGAGGACTACCCCGAGTCGGGACTTCGGCACGACCCGGCCGAGGAGGAGTACGGCGAGCTCTTCGAGCGCGCCACCCCGGACCAGGCCGCCGCCTGGCTGGCCCGGGCCGGCCGCAGCGTCCCGGCCGTGCTGTACCGCGGCCCGGACGGCCCCGACCAGCAGCTCCTGGTCCGCCCGGCCCTGCTGGACGGCGACCCGCACCGGGTGGCCTCCGTGGTCGCGCCCGTCGCCCGGGCCCCGCGGCTCGGTCGGCGCTCCGGGCGCTACCGCGAGCGCGAGCTGGCCGTCGCCGCGCTGACCGCCGAGACCGTCGCCGCCGCCCCCGAGGCCGGCTCGGACGCCCGGCCGCTGGACGCCTGCCGCTGGGAGATGCCGCTGCCGCTGCGGGCGGCGGCCGGACCGCTGGCGGCGCTGCTGGTCGTCGCCGCCGTCGTGCTGCTCGACGACGACGGCTGGTGGGAGGGGCTGGTGCGCCCGCTGTGGATCGGCTCGCTGGCGATCCACGCCTGCGCCCAGACGTTCTCCTGGCAGCTGGTGGCCGACCGCGACGGCCTGCGGGTGGCCACCGCGCTGCGCACCCGCAGCTACCGCTGGGCGGAGATCTCGGCGGCGGCGGTGCACCGGAGCCTGCTGACGATCCGGCTGCGCGGCGGCCGGGAGTTCTCCTTCTTCAGCCGCCCGGCGGCCCGGCTGGCCGCCTTCTTCGGCGGGCGGTACGACCCGGCGGCGGTGGCCCGGACCGTCGCCACCGCCGCCCACCGCCCCGACCTGCGGCCGGCGCAGGCCCTGCCGGACCGGCTGGGCGGCCCCCAGCACCTGGTGAACCGGCTCGCGCTGACCGGTTACGCGGTGTTCACCGTCGCTCACTACGCACTCTGAACCCACCCCGGACCGGCACCGGATCCACACCGCTTCCGGCCCGCGCGTAAGGGGGAGTACGGTGTTCTTGATCACAGCACCGGTGCCGCGCCGCGAGGCGTCCCCGGCCGCCCAGACCGGGACAAGACGGGGACGCGTCCGCACCGGTACGGTTGGCCCCGATGAACACCAAGGCTGCTGAGGAGCTGCCGGCTGTTTCCGTGATCATGCCGGTGCTCAACGAGGAACGTCACCTGCGCACGGCGGTCCGCCGCATCCTGGACCAGGAGTACCCCGGGCCGATGGAGGTGGTGATCGCCCTCGGCCCCTCCACCGACCGCACCGCGGAGATCGCGGCCGAGCTGGTGGCCGAGGACCCGCGGGTGCGGACGGTGGCGAACCCCACCGGCCGGACGCCGGCCGGGCTGAACGCCGCGATCCGGGGCTCACGGCACCCGATAGTCGTGCGCGTGGACGGCCACGGCCTGCTCACCCCCGGCTACATCACCACGGCGGTCCGGCTGCTCGGCGAGATGGAGGCGGCCAACGTCGGCGGCATCATGCACGCCGAGGGCGAGACCGAGTGGGAGCACGCGGTCGCCGCCGCGATGACCTCCAAGATCGGCGTCGGGAACGCGGCCTTCCACACCGGCGGCCTGGCCGGCCCGGCGGACACCGTCTACCTCGGGGTGTTCCGGCGCGAGGTGCTGGAGAAGCTCGGCGGCTACAACGAGGAGTTCATCCGTGCCCAGGACTGGGAGCTGAACTACCGGATCCGTCAGGACGGCGGCCTGGTCTGGTTCACCCCGCAGCTCAAGGTGACGTACCGGCCCCGCCCCTCGGTGCGGGCGCTGGCCAAGCAGTACAAGGACTACGGCCGCTGGCGCCGGGTGGTCACCCGCTACCACCGCGGCTCGGTCAACATGCGCTACCTCGCCCCGCCGGCCGCGCTGGCGGCGGTCGTCCTCGGGCTGGTGCTCGGCGCCGCCGTCCACCCGGCCTTCCTGGCGGTGCCCGGCGCGTACCTGATGGGCATCCTCGGCGGCGCCGCGGTCGAGGGCCGGGGGCTGTCGTTCAAGGCCAGGGCGCTGCTGCCGGTGGCCTTCGCGACCATGCACCTCAGCTGGGGCTTCGGCTTCCTGACCTCTCCGCGCTCGCTGGCCCGAAGAGTGATCGCCAGCGTCGGCCCGTCCTCCAAGGACGTGCTCTCGAAGACGGGTTGATCCCGGGGCGCGTCAGACCCGCCCTGGCGCCCGCTGATTCGTCCCGGCGGCCCGCGGCGCCGTGCGGCGCCGCTATCGTCGGTGCGCATGGCGACAGTTGAGGACGGGGCGGGTGCGGCCCGGATCGAGCCGAGCGCGGACGTCGACGAACGGGCCGCGATCGGCGCCGGGACGGCGGTCTGGCATCTCGCCCAGGTCCGCGAGGACGCGGTGGTCGGTGCGGACTGCGTGATCGGCCGCGGCGCGTACGTCGGCCCCGGCGTGCGGATCGGGGACCGGGTCAAGGTGCAGAACCACGCGCTGGTGTACGAGCCGGCGGTGGTCGAGGACGGGGTGTTCATCGGCCCGGCCGCCGTCCTCACCAATGACCGGTACCCCCGCGCGGTCACTCCCGAGGGCCGCCCCAAGGGCCAACACGACTGGCGGGCCGAGGGGGTGACGCTCCGTCGGGGCTGCTCGATCGGCGGCCGTGCGGTGCTGGTCGCCGGGGTGACGGTCGGCCGCTGGGCGCTGGTCGCGGCCGGCGCGGTGGTGCACCGGGACGTCCCGGACTACGCGCTGGTCGCCGGTGTCCCGGCCCGCCGGATCGGCTGGGTCGGCCGGGCCGGCGAGCCGCTGCGGCCCACCGGGGACGGCGGCTGGCAGTGCCCCCGGACCTCCGAGCGGTACCGCGAGGAGGGCGGAACCCTCCTGCCCGGCTAGCTACTTGGCGCAGACGTCGGTGTCGTCCGCCTGGACCCGCTGGAGGTCCTCGGGTGCCTCGGTGGGCACCGCCGCCGGGTTGGCGGCGGCCAGCACGTCCTTGCCGAGCACCAGCAGCAGCCCGCCCTTCGGGTCCGACTTCGCGGCCGGCCGGACGGCGTCGCCGGGCAGGCCGAGGGCGGCGGCCAGGGCCTGGGCCTCGGCCTCCCGGCCGGACGGGTAGGACACCGTGGTGGTCTCGGCGGGCGGCGCGTCGCTGCCCACCACGGCCTTGTCGAAGCCCTTCGCCCGGAGCTTCTCCACGGTCGGCCCGGACTGTCCGCGGGTGCCGCTGCCGTTGCGCACCGTCAGCTGGACGCCCTTGCCGGAGACGGGCTGGGTGGTGGCGGCCGGGGCGGGCGGCGGGGTCGCGGCGCCGGTGGCCGGGGCCTCGGCGGCGGGCGGGGCGCTCGGCGGGGCGGCGGTCTCGGTCAGCGAGCGGTCGGCCGCGACCATCGCGAACAGCTGCCCGGCGTCCGGCTGCTTGAGGATCACCCGGTTCTCGTCCTTGGGGTCGTCCAGGACGGGCGCGGTGGTGAAGGTGATGTTCTTGGTGTCCACCTTGCTGATGTCCAGCGCGAGGTCCTTGAGCTTGTCCACGCTGCCGATGCCGGAGTCCACGGTGAGCGCCTTGGTGGCGGCGTCCGCGAGCTTGTAGAGCTTGGTCGGGCTGGTCAGGGTGTCGTCGCTCTTGATCTTGCGGATCATCGAGCTGATGAACTGCTGCTGGAGCGGGATCCGGGTGAGGTCGCCGCCCTGGCCGACCGCGTGCCGGGTGCGGACGAAGGCCAGCGCCTCCTCGCCCTGGACCACGTGCCGGCCCTTGGTCATCTTGAGGTGGGAGCCGGAGTCGTTGATGTCCTTGGCCGCGCAGACCTCGACCCCGCCGACGGCGGTGGACAGGGTCTTCACCGCCTCGAAGTTGACCTGCACGAAGTGGTCGACCCGGATCCCGGTGTTCTTCTCGACGGTCTTCCAGGTGCAGCCCGCGTCGCGCCCCTCCTGGCCGAGGCTGTTGTTGAACTCCTCCCGCGCCGAGCCCTGGATCTTCTTCCCCTGGGCGTTCTGGCACTCCGGGATCGGCAGCATCAGGTCGCGCGGGAGGCTGATCACCGTCGCGTTGGTGCGGTCCTTGGCGATGTGGAACAGCAGCGTGGTGTCGGCGTGCCCGGTGCTGCCCTCGTCGCCGTACTCCCGGCCGAGGCCCTCCCGGCTGTCCGTGCCGATCACCAGGATGTTCAGCGCGTCCCCGGCGGCCGGGGGCCGCTCGGACTCGTCGCCCAGCTGGACCTTGACCGAGGTCAGGTTGTCGTTGAAGTGCCGGTACAGGTAGTACGCCCCGCCGCAGCCCGCCACCATCACCAGGGCGCCCGCCCCGGCCGTCCACTTGAGCGCCCGTCGGCGCCGGCTGCGCTTGGCGAGCGCGGCCGCCCGCCGCCGGCTGTCCCGGCGGCCCTCCGGGGCCGGTGCCGCCGGTGCCTCGACGGCCCGCCGGCGCTGCCGGGGGACGCCGGGAGCCGGGTCGACCCGGTACCGGCCGCCTTCCGGTTGCTCCTCGTGCACGGGGGTTCCCTACCTTCGACCGGTCACGGCTGCGGACCGCCCGTACGGACGGGCCGATCCGGACACACTAGACGAGCCGAACGGGGGAGTCGTTCCCGGTGTGATCTCCGCCATGTTCCGGCAGGGCGGGGATAAATACCGCTCGTGGCCGAGCAATTGCGGAAACGTCCGGATCGGCCGACGGGGCCGGACCGGGGTGCGCCGGTGCGGTCGGGGGCCGGCCGGTTCAGTGCGGGGCGCAGGCGTCCACGTCGGCGGTGCGTCCCTCGAAGGTGGGCGCGGCGCTCGCGGAGGGTGACGCGGTCGCCGTCGCCGAGGCCGTCACCGCCGCCGCCGCCTCGGCCGTCGGGCCGGAGCCCGGGGACGGGGACGGGGACGGGCCCGACGAGGGCGAGGACCCGGGCGGCCGGACGGCGACCGGCCGGTCGTCCCGCAGCGCCGCGAACAACTGGCCGGTCTGCGGCTGCACGAACTCGTCCCGGTCCGAGTCGTAGCGGTACGGGCGGCGCGGCGCGGTCAGGAAGACCACGTCCGCCGAGGGGACGCCGCGCAGGTCCTGGGTGAGGTCGTACAGCGCGCCGAGCGAGGACAGCCCGCCGTCCGCCCGCACCGAGGAGGTCGCGGCGTCCAGCACCGGCCACAGCTTCGCCGGGTTCAGCAGCACGCCCTGCGACTGCGCCTTGCGGATCAGCGCGGCCAGGAACTGCTGCTGGCGGCCCATGCGTTGGGTGTCGCTGCCGTCGCCCAGGCTCTCCCGGGCCCGGACGTAGCCGAGCGCCTGCTCGCCGTGCAGGGTATGCCGGCCGGCGGGCAGGTCGAGCCTGGCGTCCTTGTCGTGGATCGGCTGCGGCACGCACACCTCGACCCCGCCGATCGCGTCCACCATCGTCTTGAAGCCGCTGAAGTCGAGGATCACGTAGTGGTCGATCCGGATGCCGCTCAGCTTCTCGACGGTCCGGATGGAGCAGGCCGGACCGCCCGTCTCGAAGGCCCGGTTGAACTGCATCAGCGCGGGCTTGCTGCGGGTGCCGTCCGGCTTCTCGCAGGCGGGGACGGAGACCATGACGTCGCGCGGCACCGAGACCGCCGTCGCGTGCCTGCGGTCGGCGGCCAGGTGCAGCAGGATCGTGGTGTCCGAGCGCTCGGTGCCGCTCCCACCGCCGTACGAGGCGTTCGCGCCGGAGCGGTCGTCGCTGCCGATCAGCAGGATGTTCTCGGCGCCCCGCGCCCCGGCGGTGCGGCTCGGCCGCTCGGCCTCCAGCCGGGCGAGCAGCCGGTCGGTGGCCGAGTCGGTGCGGATGTTGCCGTCCAGCTTGCGGTAGGCGATCCAGAGCAGCGCGCCGGTGGCGACCAGCAGGAACGCGACGGCGCCGGCGGTGATCATCAACCACCGCCGGCGCCGTCGCGGGCGTCCGGTCCCGTCGGGAGGGGTGTCGGTCGGCGGGCCGTCCTGTGCGGGGCCGTTCGCCGGGGGAGTGCCGGTCGGGGGGTGCGCGGTGTCGTCCTCGGCCATGGCAGCGATCCCTACCCGCCGGGCCCGCGCCGGGGGTTAGCCGAGGCGCAGTGTCACCCGTTCGGATTCCGTCCGCTTCTCCCACTGCCCGGCGTCCAGCGCCTGCGAATTGCGGCACAGCACCACCGAGGCACCGGCCGCCAGCGGCGCCAGCAGACCGGCCTCCAGACCGGCCCAGTCGTCGTACGCGAGGGTGGACAGGACGCGGTCACCGGGCTTCAGGCCGAGCCGCGCCGCGCCCTCCCGGGCCAGCGCCACGGTCTGCTCGCCCGTCAGCTTCAGCGGCAGCCCGTCCACCGCGGTCTCCAGCGCCTGCCCGTCCGGGGCGACGGGGGAGTACGGCGCGAAGCGGTCGCCCTGGCCGGGCACCTCGGCGGCGTAGTCCAGGAACCCTTCCGGACGCTGCGGGAAGCGGCCGCCGAGCGGGCGCAGGGCGAGCGCGACCCGCTCGCCCTCGCAGGCCTGGGCGGCCTCCAGCCCGTCCGGGCCGCTGACCACCAGGTCGGCGGCGGCCGGGTCACCGCCCGGGACCGCCGCTACCCCGACCGACCAGCAGGCCAGCAGCCAGACGGCGCTCTGCCAGTGGGCGGGCAGCAGCAGCGCCGCCCGGTCGCCGGGGCCGGCGTTCAGCTCGTCCTGGAGGAGGTTGGCGGTCTTGGCGACCCAGTTGTCGAAGGTGCGGGCGGAGAGCTCCACCCGTTCGCCGGTGGCGTCGTCGTAGAAGGTGACCAGCGGGGCCGCGGGATCGACCGAAGGGGTGCCGCCGCGCAGGAATGCGTGCAGCAGCTCGACGGGGGTGCGGGCATCGGCAGCGAAAGGCGCAGTCATGGTGCGCCCCAGCCTACGGCCTTCGGGTGGGAGGCCGGGAGGGGCGGCCGAACGGGCGCGGAGCGGCGTGGCGGGCGGTCCGGTTTGCGGCGACGATCCGGTTTATGCGCCTCTCACTCCCGGCCGCCCTGCTCGCCGGATGCACCGCCGCCCTCCTGCTCCAACCCGCTGCCACCGCGACCCCCTCGCCGACGCCGCAGCGCCGCGAGTTCGCCGGCGGCGGCTCGACCACCACCTTCCCGCTGCCCGCCGGGACCGGCCTCGCCGCGCGCGGCACCCGACCGTTCGAACTCCTCGGCCTGGGCTGGGACGGCCCGGCGGACGCCCTCGCCGGGGCGGTGCTCCGGGTCCGCACCCGGGACGCGGCCACCGGCCGCTGGAGTGCCTGGCACCGGCTGGAGGCCGGTCCCGAGGACGGCCCCGACCACCCGGCGCACGGCGCCACCGCCCCGCTCTGGACCGGCCGCAGCGACGGCGTCGCGGTCGAGGTCCGGCCCGGGCCCGCCGGAGTCCCGGCCGGGCTGCGGCTCGACCTGGTCGACCCGGGGAACGGGGCCGCCCCGGCGGGCGTACGGACCCTGCCCGCGGAGCCGCCGTCCGGGCCGTCGACGGACCCGCCCGCCAATCCGCCGACGGACCCGCCGACCGGGCCTCCCGTGAATCCGCCGACGGACCCGCCGACCGGGTCGCCGACGGACCCGACCGCGAACCCGCCGACGGCCTCGCCGACAGATCCGCCGACCGGGTCTCCCGTGAATCCGCCGACGGACCCGACGAACGGGGCGCCGACGGAGCCGCCCGCGAACCCGCCGACGGGGCCGTCCACCGAGCCGGGGCCCAAGGGCCAGGCTCCGCGCCCGACGATCGTCACCCGGGCCGGCTGGGGGGCCGACGAGTCACTGCGCGAGCGGGACTTCGTGTACACCGGCCCGGTCCGCGAGGTCTTCGTCCACCACACCGACACCGCCACGGACTACGCCTGCGCCGACGCCCCCCGGGTGATCCGGGCGATCTACCAGTACCACGTGAAGACCAACGGCTGGCGGGACATCGGCTACAACTTCCTGGTCGACCGCTGCGGCACCGTCTACGAGGGCCGGGCGGGCGGCGTCGAGCGGTCCGTCCAGGGCGCCCACACCCTCGGCTTCAACGCCGACTCCTCCGGCGTCGCCGCGCTCGGCACCTATGTCGACGGCCGGCCGCCCCAGCCGCTCGTCGACGGCCTCGCCGCGCTCGCCGCCTGGAAGCTCGGCCTCGAAGCCCAACCCGCCGACGGCCGTACCAAGCTCACCTCCTCCTCGGGCGCCAGCCGCTACCCCAGGGGCAGCGTCGTCGAGTTCGACGCCGTCTCCGGACACCGCGACGCCGTCGCCACCGAGTGCCCGGGCAACGCCCTCTACGCCCTGCTCCCCGCTCTGCGCACCGCGGCCGCCCTCCTCCAGACCCGCTGACCTCTCGCCGCGTCCGGCCGGTGCCGCCCCGGGCCCGTCCGACCCCGCGCGCACCGCTCCTCCCCGCCCCTTCCCCGTGTCCCGACCGGGCACGGGGAAGGGCCGGGGAGGCGATGTCGTCCGGCGGACCCCCGTCGTCCCGCTCGCCGCCCCCGCGGGTCTGTCCGACCCCGCGCGTATCGTTCATGTCCGGAGGCGACGCGGGAGGCGACAGCGGTGGAAGCGGTACGGCGCTGGCGCCCGGGCTTCCCGCTGGACGTGGCCCGCACACTGCTCCCGCTGCGCCGGGGCCCCGCCGATCCGGCGTACCGCAGCACCGGTGACGGCGCCGTCTGGCGCGCCTCCCGCACCCCGGCCGGCATCGGCACCCTGCGGGTGCTGCCGCGTCCGGCCGCCGGCGAGGTCGAGGCGAGTGCCTGGGGCCCGGGTGCGGACTGGCTCCTCGACCGCCTCCCCACCCTGCTCGGCGCCGACGACGCCCCGGAGGCGCTGGTCCTGCCGCCCGGCCCGCTGCGGGACGCCCAGCGCCGTACCGCCGGGGTCCGGCTGGCCAGGACCGGTCTGGTGCTGGAGTCGCTGGTCCCGGCGATCCTGGAGCAGAAGGTCACCACCGACGAGGCCTACCGCGCCTGGCGCACCCTGCTGCGGGACTTCGGCACCCCGGCGCCGGGCCCGGCCGAGGGCATGCGGGTGGCACCGTCGGCCCGCGAGTGGGCGCTGGTGCCGAGCTGGGAGTGGCACCGGGCGGGCGTGGACCCGAAGCGCTCGGCGACGATCATGCGCGCGGTCCGGCTGGCGCCGCGGTTGGAGGAGGCCTCGGCGATGGGCCACGAGGAGGCCTTCGCCCGCCTCACCGCCGTCCCGGGCATCGGGGTCTGGACGGCCGCCGAGACCCTGCAGCGCAGCAACGGCGATCCGGACGCGGTCTCGGTCGGGGACTTCCACCTGCCCGATCTGGTCGGCTGGGCCCTGGCCGGCCGCCCCCGCAGCGACGACGCCCAGATGCTGGCGCTGCTGGAGCCCTACCGTCCCCAGCGCTACCGCGTATGCCGCCTCCTGCTGGCCACCGGCGTCCACGCCCCCCGCTACGGCCCGCGCCTGACCCCCAACGACCACCGCCGCCGCTGACCCGGAAACCCTCCTGGTGCACACGTTCTGCGGAAGCATCTGGACGATCCGACCGTCACCATGGCCGAGCTGCCTCACCGCCCTCACCGAGCTGGGGGACGACCCGTTCGCCGACGGACCCGACGTCAAGAAGCCGGCCGGCAACGATGACCTCTACCGGCTCAGCGTCGGTGATTTCCGGGTGATCCATCAGGTGCGCGGCGACGTGTTGGTGATCCTCGTCGTTCACGTCGGCAATCGCCGCGACGTCCACCGCGGTCTCTGAACCTCCCTACCGCACCGCGATGAAGGCGTCGGCGCCGCGCTCCGGGCGGGCCTTCGGCGGCTCGGCGGGGCGGCCGACGGCGACGGCGCCCATCGGGTCCCAGTCGTCCGGGAGGTCCAGCGCCTCGCGCACGGTGTCGCGGCAGAACATGGTGGACGAGACCCAGGCGGAGCCGTAGCCCTCGCCGGTGAGCGCGACCAGCAGGTTCTGCACGGCGGCGCCGACGGCGACGGTGAACATCTCCCGTTCGGCGGTGGCCCGGCGCGGGTCGGGGTAGTCGTGCGAGCCGTCCGTCACCAGGCAGGGCACCACCAGGTAGGGGGCGTCGCGCAGGACGTTGCCGCGGGCGGTGCGCCGGGCGATCCTCGCCTCGTCCCAGCCGTCGAGTTCGCGCAGGTCGCGCTGCCAGGCGGCGAGCATCGCGTCGAGCAGCCGCACCCGGGTGTCCGCCGACTCCAGCAGCACGAACCGCCACGGCGTGGTGTGGTGCGGGGCGGGCGCGGTGACGGCGGCGGCGACGGCGCGGCGGACGGCGGCCGGGTCGACCGGTTCCGCGGTGAAGGAGCGGACGGTGCGCCGCAGGGTGACGGCCTGCCGCAGCGCCTCGGAGGTGCCGAGCCGGAACATGTCGTCGACGGAGGGCCGGACCAGTGGCCGGACGCCCTCGCCGTCCTCGGCGGTGACGAGGTGCCCGAGTCCGCGCACGACCGCCACCGGGACGCCGGTGGCCTTGCCCTTCACCAGGTCGGCGGCGGCGGCGAGTTCGTCGGCCGTCGCGGTGACGGTCATCTCCAGCTGGTTGCCGTGGCTGTCGGTGCGGCCCCGGTGGTCCTCCAGGACGGAGAGGCCCGCGGCGCCGATCGCGACGTCGGTCAGCCCGTTGCGCCAGGGCCGTCCGAAGGTGTCGGTGACGACGACGGCGAGCCGGCGGCCGGTGAGCTGCTGGAGCCGGGCCCGCAGCGCCCGCGCGGAGGCGTCCGGGTCCTCGGGCAGCAGCAGTACGGTGCCGGGGGCGGTGTTGGAGGCGTCGACCCCGGCGGCGGCCATGATGAAGCCGTTGCGGTTCTCCACGATCCGGATCGGTCCGCGCCGGGCGACCAGTCGGACGGTCTCGGCGTCGATCGCGTCATCGCGGTCGGTGGCGTGCAGCAGCCGGTCCTCGGCCTTGCTGACGATCTTCGAGGTGACCAGCAGGATGTCGCCGTCCTGGTACGTCCCCGCTTTGGCGATGAGCTCGCCCAGGTCCGCCCCCGCCTCGATCTCGGGGATGCCGCCGACTCCGAGGACCTCCAGCGTCACTTCCGCACCTGCTCCGCCAGCGCCAGCGCGGTGCGCGCCATCTCGGCGGTGGCCTCGATGTCGGTCATCAGCAGCGGGACGGCCCGGCAGGCGATCCCGGCGGCCTCGACGGCGGCCACCGAGGCCTCGTCGGCGCTGTCGACCAGCCACCCGTCGAGAAGGCCCGCCCCTCGCCCGTCTCCGCTCTCGCCCGGGCCGCTTCGCAGCGCCGCCCTGCTGCCGTAGTTCAGCGCGACCGCCTCCGCGGTGGCCTCGACGCCGACGGCGGCGAGCACCTTGTCGGCCATGCCGCGCACCGGCGCCCCGCCGATGATCGGGGAGAGCCCGACGACCGGCGCGGGCGCGGCGGCGACCGCCTCCCGGATGCCGGGGACGGCGAGGATGGTGCCGATCGAGACCACCGGGTTGGACGGCGGGAAGAGGATGACGTCCGCCCCGGCGATCGCCTCCAGCACGCCGGGCGCGGGCTTGGCGGTGTCCGCGCCGACCGCGACGATCGCCTCGGCGTCCACCGCGGCGTGCAGCTTGACCCAGTACTCCTGGAAGTGGATCGCCCGGGTGCCCTGCTCGTCGGTGATCCGCACGTGGGTCTCGACCCGGTCGTCGCTCATCGGCAGCAGTCGCACGCCCGGCTTCCAGCGCACGCACAGCGCCTCGGTGACCTGGGTGAGGCTGTACCCGGCGGTGAGCATCTGGCTGCGCACGAGGTGGGTGGCGAAGTCCCGGTCGCCGAGCCCGAACCACTCGGGGCCGACGCCGTACGCCTTCATCTCGGCCTTGATGGACCAGGTCTCGTCGGTCCGGCCCCAGCCCTGTTCCTCGTGGATGCCGCCGCCGAGGGTGTACATCACGGTGTCGAGGTCGGGGCAGACCTTGAGGCCGTAGAGGTGGATGTCGTCGCCGGTGTTGCCGATGACGGTGATCTCGTCCTGCGGTCCGACCGCCGCGCGGAGTCCGCGCAGGAAGCGCGCCCCGCCGATTCCGCCTGCCAGTGCCACGATGCGCATGGGACTCATCCTGCCACGGTCGGACCCTCCGTCAGCCCGTGATCAGTGCGACCCGGCCTGTGCCTGCTGCTCGGGGTGCTGCTCGGGGACGGCGGCGGCGCCGTACTGGTTCATCTCGGTCAGGCCCGGGGTGTAGAGGTGGATGGAGACGGCGGGTTCGAGCGCGCCGTTGACGACCTCGTGCAGGTAGCCGGAGGAGAACACGCGCTGCCCACCGGGCCGCAGGGCGCGGGCGCCCTCGCCCGCGTGGGTGAGGGAGCGCTCGATCAGCTCGCCCTTGACGACGCTCATCACGCCGGAGGACTCGCCGTGGTCGTGGAAGCCGCTGGACTGGCCGGGCAGCCAGCTGAGCAGCCAGACCTCGTAGCCGGGGCCGGTCTCCAGCCGGGCGTACCAGCGGGTCAGCGCGTCGTAGCGGACGAGCGGCTCCCAGCGGGTGCGGTCGGCGGCGATCTCGCGCACCAGCCGGGCGTACCCGGCGACGGTGGTGGGGTGGGCCGGCAGGTCGGTGCGGGCCAGGTGCGGGAAGGCGAGCGGGTCGCCGGCGATGGAGACGTCGCTGAGGCCGTCGGCCCACTGGCGGGTCCGGGGGCCGGCGGGGGTGCCGGTAGGGGCGGTGGCGGGGCCGCGGTGGGCGAGCTTGTTGCGGTCGCGGTTCCGCTTGCGGATGCGGATCATGCGCACGGGAGTCGTCCTCGGAGGAGTCGGCCGGTTCGTGGGATCGGCCGGATCCGGATGTCCTGGGACGGGAATCGCGGGCGGCCTCTGTGCTTCCTGGGGGCGGCGCGCGGTGGGACGCGGGCGCCTAGATACAGCAGGAACAGAGGCGACAACAAGAGTTCACGGCACGGCGGAGGGTGGAACCGCTCCGGGGGCTGGCGAACTCTGACATAGAAGCAAGGACACCGCATCCGCGGGGGCGGTGTCAAACCAAAGGATGCGGCATTCGAGTGGGTTAGGTCCGGATCTTTCCCTGATGGGGTGATTCATCACTCTCTATGTTTCGATGGGAAGATCGCCGGGAAGGCAGCCCGATGACCGGCCTGTGGCGGTGACCGGGCGTCACCTGCTGAATGGTTGCGGATGGTTCGGCACTGTTCAGGACCTTGAGGCAGAAGGTCCGATGTGTCCGGATATGTACACTATTCGTAACGGCTTGGTGCCAGGGAGTGAATCCCGGCCCCAATACCAGAGCTCGGCTTGACTGGGCCAGAGTGACGCAACTGTAATTTCACTCGTGTCGTCGGCCGCACGAGGCAACGGCAACCACGGGGACGCCAAGTAGGGGCAGAGGAGGCGCGCCACATGAGCGAGCTCTTTGAGCTGTTGATCGGGGACGGCATCGCGGAGGACGAGGAGGAACTCGGCTGGCAGGAGCGCGCGTTGTGCGCCCAGACCGACCCCGAGTCCTTCTTCCCCGAGAAGGGCGGCTCGACCCGCGAGGCCAAGAAGGTCTGCCTCGCCTGCGAGGTCCGCTCCGAGTGCCTGGAGTACGCGCTCGCCAATGACGAGCGCTTCGGCATCTGGGGCGGTCTCTCCGAGCGCGAGCGCCGCCGGCTCAAGAAGAGCGCGGTCTGACGGGCGGCCCCGACCCTCGCTGACCCTTCGACAGCGACGGACAGCCGCACAGCCGTACGGGCGCCTCACCGCGGTGGTGGGGCGCTTTCGTGTTCCCGGGGCCCCCTTCACGGTCTCCGCACGCACACCCCGGACGAAGCGGCCACCCGGAGCCGTTAGTGTGGTGCGCCATCCGGTTGCCGTTCACCGGCTGTGTCCACCGAGAACTGGGGCCCGCGCACGCGATGACCGTCTACAGCCACCAGAGCGGCTCCACCGCTTCCCGGCCGCCCGCCTACCCGCGCCACCTGGTCACCGCCGTGATCGTCTCGCACGACGGCGCCCGCTGGCTGCCGCAGGCCATGGCCGGCCTGCTCGGTCAGGACCGCCAGGTCCAGCGGATCCTCGCCGTCGACACCGGATCCACCGACAACTCTCCGCAACTGCTCGCCGACACCCTCGCCGACTGGCTGCCGGACAGCGGCCCGCTGGTCCTCGGCCGCCGGGCCGGCTTCGGCACCGCCGTCGCCGAGGCCGTGTCGAGCAGCGCGCCCCTGCGTCCGGAAGACCTGCCGTACCGGCTCGACCCCTCCGGCTACGACCCGGTCACCGGCGGCTGGGACGACTTCGGCGACCCGCTCGCCCAGGAGGACGACCTCGGCCGCGGCGGCCCCCGCGAGACCCGGCCGGTCGAATGGCTCTGGCTGCTGCACGACGACTGCGAACCGCAGACCGACGCGCTGCGCCGGCTGCTCCAGGTCGCCGACTCCACCCCCAGCGCCGCCGTGGTCGGCCCCAAGCTGCGCAGCTGGTACGACCGCCGCCAGCTGCTGGAGGTCGGCGTCACCATCGCCCACTCCGGGCGCCGCTGGACCGGCCTGGACCGCCGCGAGCAGGACCAGGGCCAGCACGACCAGGTCCGCCCGGTGCTCGCCGTCTCCAGCGCGGGCATGCTGGTGCGCCGGGACGTCTTCGAGGAGCTCGGCGGCTTCGACAGGGCCCTCCCGCTGATGCGGGACGACACCGACTTCTGCTGGCGGGTCAACGCCGCCGGCCACCGCGTGGTGGTCGCCCCCGACGCCGTGCTGCGGCACGCCGAGGCGTCCTCCCGCGAGCGCCGCGCGATCGACTGCGGCCCCTCCCACCCGCACCGGGTGGACAAGGCCGGCGCGGTCTACACCCTGCTCACCAACTGCAAGGGCGCGCTCTTCCCCTACGTCCTGCTGCGGCTGGTGCTCGGCACCCTGCTGCGGGCCGTCACCAACCTGCTCGGCAAGGACCCGCGCCAGGCCTTCGACGAACTCGCCGGCCTCGGCCACGAACTCGTCCGCTTCCCGAGGCTGTTGGCCGCGCGCAAGCGCCGTGCCCGGTCCCGGGCGGCGGACGCCCTGGACGACCGCACGCTCTTCCCGGCCCCCGGCGCCACCACCCGGCTGGCGGTCGAGGGCGTCGTCGGTTCGCTCGGGATAGGGGGCGGCGACGACAGCGGCCGGCACGGCTCGGCCGAGGCCGGCGGCGACGAGGACGCCGAGGACCTGGTCGTCGAGCAGTTCGCGCTGCTCAAGAAGCTCGCCCGGCGCCCGGCGCCGGTGCTGTTCGCGGCCGTGCTGGTGTTCGCCCTGATCGCCTGCCGCGGCCTGTTCGGCAGCGGCGAGCTGTTCGGCGGCGCCCTGCTGCCCGCGGCCGACGGGGCCAGCGGCCTCTGGTCGATGTACGCGGACGCCTGGCACCCGGTCGGCACCGGCTCCACCGCCGCCGCGCCGCCGTACCTCGGCGTGCTGGCCGTGCTCTCCTGGCTGCTCTTCGACCACGCCGACCTCGCGCTCACCCTGATCGTGGTGCTCGCCGTCCCGCTGGCCGCGGTCAGCGCCTACCTGGTGTCCCGGCCGCTGCTGGACTCCAAGGTGGTCCGCGCCTGGGCCAGCGCCACCTACGCGCTGCTGCCCGCCGCGACCGGCGCGCTCGCCCAGGGCCGGATCGGCACCGCCGTGCTCGCCGTGCTGCTGCCGCCGCTGGCCCGCGCCGCCGCCATCGCGGCCGGCCTCGGCATCCGGGACGAGAGCGCCGCCAAGGGCGCCCGCCCGGGCTGGCGCCCGGTCTGGATGGCCGTCCTGCTGCTCACCCTGGCCACCGCCTTCGTCCCGCTGACCTGGGCGCTCGCGGTGCCGCTCTGCCTGGCGATGCTGGTCGTCGCGGTGCTGCGCGGCGGCGCCTTCGGCTCCGGCGGCGCGGCGCTGCGCCTGCTCGGCCTGCGCGTCCTGGTGATCCTGGCGGTGCCCGTCGTGGTGCTGGCGCCGTGGTCGCTCGCGGTGCTGTCGCACCCGCAGCGGCTGCTGCTGGAGGCCGGGCTGCCCGGCCTGCACGGCAGCGGCGCGAGCGCGGCCGGCCTGCTGCTGGTCAACCCGGGCGGCGCCGGCGTGCCGCCGATCTGGCTCTCGGCGGGTGTCGTGCTCGCCGCGCTGGCCGCGCTGCTGCGCGCCGACCGCCGCCGCGCGGTGCTCGTCGCCTGGGGTGCGGCCGGTGCCGGCCTGGTCTTCTCGGTCGCGGTGGCGGGCACCTCCGTCACCCCGGCCTCCGGCGGCCCGGCGGTGCCCGCCTGGGCCGGTCCGGCCACCCTGATCGCCGGCATCGCCCTGCTGGCCGCCGCCGCGATCGGCGCCGACGGCGCCAACGCCCGCGTGGCCGGGATCGCCTTCGGCTGGCGCCAGCCGGTGGCCGCCCTGGTGGTGGCCACGGCCGTGCTGGCGCCGCTGGGCACCGGCCTGTGGTGGGCGCTGACCGGCGCCGGCGGCCCGCTGCACCGCGGCCAGGCCGACCAGGTCCCCGCGTTCATCGCCGAGGAGGCCGGCACCACCGACCGGGCCCGCACCCTGGTCGTCACCGGGGAGAAGAGCGGCGGCGCGGTCCGCTACACCGTGCTGCGCGGCGCCGGGCTGACGCTCGGCCAGGCCGAGTCCACCGTCGACCCGGCGTCCGGCACCCAGGACGGCCTGAACAAGATGGTCGGCAGCCTGCTGGCCGGGTCCGGTGCCGACCAGGCGAGCGCGCTGGCCGGCTACGGCATCGCCTACGTGCTGGTCCAGCAGCCGGTGATCGACGTCTTCAAGGACGTCCTGGACACCACCCCCGGCCTGGTCAAGGCCAACCAGGACGGCGCCGCCGCGCTCTGGCAGGTCAACGGCACCCCCGCGGTCCGCGCGGTGATCACCGCCCCGGGCGCCAACCCGGTGGTCGTCCCGTCCGGGGCCCGCGACCTGTCCGCCACCGTCCCGGCCGGTCCGGACGGCCGGGTGCTGCGGCTCGCCGAGTCCGCCGCCTCGGAGTGGAAGGCCACCGTGGACGGCACCGCGCTGGAGCCCACCACGGTCGACGGCTGGGCGCAGGGCTTCAAGCTCCCGGCCGCCGGCGGCAAGCTGGCCGTCACCCGGGAGGGCGGTGCCGCCCACACCGGCTGGATCTGGGCCCAGGTGCTGCTCGGCCTCACCATCCTGGTGCTGGCCCTGCCCGGCCGCCGCAGCCACAAGGACGACGACCTGCCCGAGGAGGCCGTCGCGGCCGCCGCGCTGGCCGCCGCCGCCCAGGCGCAGGCCCCCGCCCCCGGCAGCCGCCGGGCCCGCCGGATGGCCGAGCGCGGCGAAGGCGGCGAGGGCGCCGACGGTGCAGAGGGCGGTGCCGACGAGTCCGGGGTGTACGACCGGCCGGGCGCGATCCCGGCGCAGCCCGCCGGCGAGCCGGTGACCGGAGCCGTCCAGGCGGCCGCCGCCATCCAGGACGCCGAGCAGTACACCGACCCGTACCAGGCGTACCAGCAGGCCGACCCGTACAGCTACGACCAGTACGCGGCCCAGCAGCCGGTCGCCGCGCCGTACGGCGGCCAGGGCTACGACGCCCACGGCTACGAGAACCACGGGTACGACGGCACCCGGCCGCAGGGCTACGAGCAGCCGTACCAGCCCGAACAGCAGCAGCCGTACGGCTACGACGCCCACGGGTACGACGGCCACCAGCAGCAGCCGGAGCAGCAGCCCTGGCTGCCTGGCCAGCAGCAGGGCGAGCCCTACTACGACCCGAACGACCCCAACGGCCCCGGCCGGTACCCGCACCAGCACGGATCGGGGAGCTGACCCGCGATGAAGAAGCCCGCATTCAGGAAGAAGTCCGGCGCCGGCGAGGCCGCCGGGCCGGCCGGGCCCGCCTTCCCGGCGGAGCCGACCGGGCCGGCCCCGGCCGCCCGGCCCGGCCGCAGCCCGTTCGCCGGGGGGGCCGCAGGGGCCGGCGGCGGGGCCAGGACCACCCCGTCCCTGCTCGCCGCGGCCGTGGTGCTCGCGGCGGTGTTCGGGATCGCCGAGGTGCGCCCGCCGGCCGCCCCGGCCAAGGCGGCCACCGGAGCCGCCCCCACCACCGAGCAGGTCGAGCGGACCTCGGTGGTCTGCCCGCAGCCGATCCAGAGCCTGACCGGCTCGACCACGCTCACCGCCTACACCCCGCCCGGGACGGGCTCCGCCACCGGCGGGGCCGGCTGGCTCTCCGACGCGGCCGCGCCGGCCGTGCCCGCCGCCCAGCCGACCGCCGCCCCGGCGACCCCGGCGGCCCCCGCCGCCCCGGCCCCGACCGGCTCGGGCGCCCCCGCCGCCCCGGCCCAGGACAAGAACGCGGCGCCCGCCGACGCCCGGCTGACGGTGCCCAAGCCCGGAACCCCGGCCACCGGCCCGGCCGCCAACGGCGACGCCGCGCCCGGCACCGGGGCGGTCGCCACCGGCGCCCTCGCCCCCGGCTTCACCGTCACCCAGACCACGGTGGTCACCGAGCAGCGCGGCCTCGGCCTGTCCGGCCTCACCTGCGCCCCGGCCGGGACCGGCTTCTGGTTCGCCGGGGCCAGCACCGCCGGCGACCGGGTCGACTACGTCAGCCTGGTCAACACCGAGTCCTCCGCCGCGGTGGTGGACATCAAGCTGTACGGCGACAAGGGCCTGATCGACAACGACTCGGCCAACGGGATCACCGTCGCGCCCGGCAGCTCCCAGGCCGTCCTGCTGTCGACCATCAGCAAGGGCGCGGTCGCCGACCTCGCGGTGCACGTGGTGGTGCGCTCGGGACGGGTCGGCGCCGCGCTGCACGCCGCCGACGGCGGCAAGGGCGCGGACTGGATCCCGGCCTCGGCCGACCCGGCCCCCGTCCAGGTGCTGCCCGGCCTGCCCGCCGACACCGCCTCCGCCCGCCTGGTGGTCTGGGCGCCGCCGGAGGACGACGCCGACCTGAAGATCCAGCTGTCCGGCAAGAACGGCTGGTTCAGCCCGGCCGGCAACGAGTCGATCCACGTCAAGGCGGGCATGGTGGCCGCCGTCGACCTCGGCAAGGTCACCCGCGACGAGGTCGCCGGGCTGCGGCTGTCGCCCAGCGACGACAAGCACCGCACCCCGATCGTGGCCGGACTGCGGATCGACCGGGCGGCGGCCAACGGCAAGACCGACGCGGCCTGGCTCACCGGCAGCAACCCGGTCGGAGCCCGCGCCACCGTCGCCGACAACCGGGCCGGCGCCTCCACGCTCTACCTGACCTCCAGCGGCGAGGCCGCCACCGTCCGGGTCACCGCCTCGGCCGGCAGCGGCGGCGGCACCCCGGCCACCAAGGAGGTCCAGGTCCCGGCCGGCGGCACGGTCGCCCTCCCGGCGCCCGAGCCCGCCGGGCTGAACGGTGTCTTCGCGCTCACCGTGGAAACCGTCTCCGGCGGCCCGGTGGTGGCCGCCCGGATGCTCTCCCTGCCGGCCAAGGACGTGCCGATGTTCACCGTCCAGGCGCTGCGCGACGACCGCAGCACCGTCAAGGTCCCGCAGGCCGGCCAGGATCCGGGCGTCGTCCTGCGCTGAGCAGCCGACGGGGCGGCACCCTTGGTGCCGCCCCGGAGGGATCAGTCCTCGTCGTAGCGCGGGTCGATGGCGTCCGGGGACAGCCCCAGCAGCTCGGCGACCTGCTCGATCAGGATCTCGTGCACCAGCGCCGCGCGGTCCTCGCGGGTCTTCGCCCGGATCTCCACCGGCCGCCGGTACACCACGATCTGGCTCTTGTGCCCCTGCTTGCCGGGCGACACCCGCCCCAGCGGCACGCCGTCCTCGGCGTCGGCGCCGTCCGGCTCGTGCAGCGGCACCTCCTGGACGGCGAACTCCACCTCGATCAACTGCGGCCAACGCCGCTCGAGGCGCTCCACCGACTCGCGCACGTAGTCGTCGAACAGTTCGGAGCGGGTGAGCGAGATCGGCACCTGGGGCGGCGCCAGCGGGCCGCGCAGGCCCCGCCCGTGCCGGTCGCGGTGCCGGGGGCGGCGCGCCGGGCCTGTCGATGACTGCGGTGCGGAGCTGTCCATATCACTGCCGAGGGTAGTCCTTGGACGGTCGGAAGTGGACCACTCCGGCGGGGAATCGCACGGGGCGTTGGATACGCGGCCCCGGCGCCCGCGGTGCGACACGGCACCCCTTCCGGGCAGGCGGTCTTCGCTCCCCGGCGAGGAGTGCGGTACCGTCCACCCTCGTGAGCTCTGTACGTCGTTGTTCGCGGACCGCGTGCGGCCGGCCGGCCGTCGCGACGCTGACGTACGTCTACGCGGACTCCACCGCCGTCCTCGGCCCGCTCGCGACCTACGCCGAGCCGCACTGCTACGACCTGTGCGCCGAGCACGCCGAGCGCCTCACCGCCCCGCGCGGCTGGGAGGTCGTCCGGCTCGCCGCCGAGGCCGGGCCGCTGCGCCGCAGCAGCGACGACCTGGAGGCGCTGGCCAACGCCGTGCGCGAGGCCGCCCGCCCGCAGAACCCCCGTCAGGGCCGCGGCCCCGAGGGCGAGTCCACCGAGGGCGGCCGCCGCGGCCACCTCCGGGTCCTGCGCTCGCCCGACAACTGAGGACCGGGGCCCGCCGGGCGGATCGTGCCTGATCGGGACCAACCCGGCACGGGGTGTTCGTCCGGCCCGGGTACGCTGCCCGTCTACCGTCACCGCGCCCGTCGATCCGACGCGCGGTGGCCCAGACGTTCCGTGATCAGTCCTAAGACCAGGGTGGAGCCGCAGTGCGCGACCTCAAGCAGCTCGTGAAGGCGTACGACGTCCGGGGCGTCGTCCCGGACCAGTGGGACGAGAGCCTGTCCCGGGCCTTCGGTGCCGCGTTCGTGCAGGTCACCGGCGCGTCCGCGATCGTGGTCGGGCACGACATGCGGCCCTCCTCCCCGGCGCTGAGCCTGGCCTTCGCCGAGGGCGCCGCGGCCTACGGCGCCGACGTGGTGCAGATCGGGCTGTGCTCCACCGACCAGCTGTACTACGCCAGTGGCAAGCTGGACCTGCCCGGCGCGATGTTCACCGCCAGCCACAACCCGGCCCAGTACAACGGCATCAAGCTGTGCCGGGCCGGCGCCGCCCCGGTCGGCCAGGACACCGGCCTGACCGAGATCCGCGAGCTGGTCGAGTCCTGGACCGCCGAGGACGACACCGTCACCGTCCCGGCCAAGGACGTGAAGCCGGGCGAGCTGTCCGCCCAGGACACCCTGCGCGGCTACGCCGACCACCTGCTGGGCCTGGTCGACCTCACCGGGATCCGCCGGCTCAAGGTCGCGGTGGACGCCGGCAACGGCATGGGCGGCCACACCGTGCCGACCGTCTTCGACGGCCTGCCGATCGACCTCGTGCCGATGTACTTCGAGCTGGACGGCACCTTCCCGAACCACGAGGCCAACCCGCTCGACCCGAAGAACCTTGTCGACCTCCAGGCCAGGGTCCGCGAGGTCGGCGCCGACCTGGGCCTGGCCTTCGACGGCGACGCCGACCGCTGCTTCGTCGTGGACGAGCGCGGCGAGCCGGTCTCCCCGTCGGCGATCACCGCCCTGGTGGCCGTCCGCGAGATTGCCCGCGCCCGCGCCGCCGGCGAGGCCGAGCCGACGGTCATCCACAACCTGATCACCTCCTGGACCGTCCCCGAGGTGGTCCGCGAGCTCGGCGCCAAGCCGGTGCGCACCCGGGTCGGCCACTCCTTCATCAAGCAGGAGATGGCCGAGACCGACGCCGTCTTCGGCGGCGAGCACTCCGCGCACTACTACTTCCGCGACTTCTGGCGCGCCGACACCGGCATGCTGGCCGCCCTGCACGTGCTGGCCGCGCTCGGCGGGCAGCCGGGCACGCTGTCCGCGCTCACCGCCGAGTACGACCGCTACGCGGCCTCCGGCGAGATCAACAGCACCGTGGCCGACCAGGCCGCCAGCACGGCCGCCGTCCGCGCCGCCTTCGCCGGCGCCGAGGGCACCACGGTGGACGAGCTGGACGGCCTGACCGTGGCCGGCCCGGACTGGTGGTTCAACCTGCGCGCCTCCAACACCGAGCCGCTGCTGCGCCTGAACGTCGAGGCCAAGGACCCGGCGAAGATGGCCGAGCTGCGCGACGGCGTGCTCGCCGTCGTCCGCGGCTGAGCCTGATCACGGGCCCCGGTGCCCCGGCCGGTAGGGTTTCCTATCGGCCGGGGCACCTCCGTGCCACCCCCGAACTTTGGAGAGCCCCATGAAGCTCGAATCCTTCCTGCTGGAGATCCTGGTCTGCCCGCAGTGCCGGGCCGCGCTCGCCGAGGGCGGCACCGAGGAGCAGCCCGAGCTGGTCTGCACCGGCGCGGACTGCGGCCTCGCGTACCCGGTCCGCGAGGGCATTCCGGTCCTCCTGGTGGACGAGGCCCGCCGCCCGGCCTGATGCTGGGGGCGTTGCCCGGGGCGAAAGCCCCACCCCGACCGCCCGGCGCGCAGCGGAGCGCGCGCCCAGAGGACCGCAGCCGGAGGTTCGCCGCATGCTCGACGACACCCTGCTCGACGATCCGGCCGCCCTTCGGCGCGCCGACCACGACCGCGCCCTGCTGGCCCTGGCCGGCGCGGGCGCACGGGTCCGCACCGCGCTGCGCCGGGCCGAGGCGGCCGGGCTCGACCGGCTGCGTCCGGACGGCCGGCCGCGGTCCGTCCTGGTCGCCGGGCACGGCAGCGCGCTGACCGCCGCCGAGATGCTGTCCGCGCTGGCCGGCACGGCCTCCCTGGTCACCCCGCTGCCGCCGACCGAGGCGGCCGCCCCGCGCGCCGACCGGGCCGGCGCCCCGCCCGCCTTCACCGCCGGGCTCGGCTGGCAGCTGCCCGGCTGGGCCGGCCCGCTGGACCTGCTGGTGATCAGTTCCGCCGACGGCGGCGAGCAGGGCCTGGTCGGCCTCGCCGAGCAGGCGTACGCGCGCGGCTGCGCGATCGTCGTCACCGCCCCGGCCGGCAGCGCGCTGGCCGAGGCCGCTCTGCAGGTGCGCGCCCTGCCGCTGCCCTTCGTGGCCTCGGCGTCCTCCGAGGACCTCGCGCCGGTGGTGGCGGCCGAGCCGGACCTGCCGGCCGAGGACCCGGCGGCGCTCTGGTCCCACCTCACCCCGCTGCTGGCGCTGGCCCAGAAGATCGGCCTCACCCAGCTCCCGTACGACGCGCTGCCGGCCGTCGCCGACCTGCTGGACGCCACCGCCGTGCGCTGCCGTCCGGACGCCGCCGCCTACACCAACCCGGCGAAGGGCCTGGCCGCCCGGCTGGCCGGGACGGTCCCGCTGCTGTGGGCCGAGGGCCCGATCGCGGGGGCGGCCGCGACCCGGTTCGCCGCCCAGCTGGCCGACCGGGCCGGGCGCCCGGCGCTGGCCGGGCCGCTGCCGCAGGTGCTCACCGCCCACCGCGGCATGTTCACCGGTCAGTTGGGCGCGGGTGCCGATCCGGACGACTTCTTCCGCGACCGGGTCGAGGAGCCGGACCCGCTGCACCTTCAGGTGCTGCTGCTGCGGCACGCCCCGGGCGCGGCCGGCCCGGCGGCCGAGGACGGGCAGGACGGCCCGGCCGAGGTGCCGGAGGAGGACGCGGGGCCGCGCAGCTTCGGCGTGACCCGGGCGCACCGGCTTGCCGCCGCGCACGACGTCCGGCTGACCGAGTACGCGAGCGCCCGGCCGGACCCGCTGCACGCGCTGGCCGACCTGGTCGCGCTGACCGACTTCGCCGCCGTCTACCTGGGGCTCGCCGCGCAGTCCTGAGACGGTCGGCCGGGTGGAACCTCCGGGCCGGTACGGTAAGCGCTCGACGAGCTGATCGACCCGTGAGGACTTTCGAGGCATGAGTACCGAAGGCGGCACCAAGGCACTGATCGCGGCACTGTCCGCGAACCTGGCGATCGCGGCGGCCAAGTTCACCGCCTTCGGCTTCACCGGTTCCTCCTCGATGCTGGCCGAGGGCGTGCACTCGGTGGCCGACTCCGGCAACCAGGTGCTGCTGCTGATCGGCGGCAAGCGGGCGCGCCGGGAGGCCGACGAGGAGCATCCCTTCGGGTACGGCCGCGAGCGCTACGTGTACGGCTTCCTGGTGGCCGTCGTGCTGTTCAGCGTCGGTGGCCTGTTCGCGATCTACGAGGGCTGGCACAAGATCAGCCACCCGGAGACCCTGGACGCCTGGGGCTGGGCGGTCGGCGTGCTGGTCTTCGCCATAGCGATGGAGGGCTGGTCCTTCCTCACCGCGATGCGGGAGTCCGCCAAGGCCAAGGGCCGGCAGGGCTGGGTGCAGTTCATCCGCACCGCGAAGGCGCCGGAGCTGCCGGTGGTACTGCTGGAGGACACCGGTGCGCTGATCGGTCTGGTGCTCGCGCTGTTCGGCGTCGGGCTCACCGTGATCACCGGGAACGGCGTCTGGGACGGCGTCGGCACCCTGTGCATCGGCGTCCTGCTGGTGGTGATCGCCGTGGTGCTCGCCATGGAGACCAAGTCGCTGCTGCTCGGCGAGTCGGCGAACAAGGACTCGGTGCACCGGATCCGGGAGGCGCTGGTGGACGGCGAGACGGTCACCGGGGTGATCCACATGCGCACCCTGCACCTCGGCCCGGAGGAGCTGCTGGTCGCTGCCAAGATCGCCGTCAACGCCGAGGACAGCGCCGCCCGGGTGGCGGCGGCGATCGACGCGGCCGAGGAGCGGGTCCGCGCGGTCGTCCCGATCGCCCGGGCGATCTACCTGGAGCCCGACGTGTACAGCGCCGAGAAGGCCGCGGCGGGCGACGACCCGGCCGCCACGCCCGGTGGTCCGGGCCCGGCCGACGCGCACTGAACCTTGCCCCGGCCCCGCGGCCGGGGCCCCTGGGGCCCGGCTGGAGCGCCGCTCGGACCGGGGGCCGAAATCGGTCATCGGCGGACGGCCGGCGGGGCCGTCGGTGTAGATTCGTCATCAGAGCCAGAACGTCGCTGCTGATGGCGGTCGATCGGCGGTCCGCACCCGTAGGGTGTGCGCCGGTCGAGGGAGAGAGGTCCTCCGACGGTTTGTGCTGCGCAACGGGAAGCCGGTCCATCTCGGACCCGGCTGTTCCGGCGTGGCCGTGCACCCGTACGGCCTGACGCACGCGACGCACGCCCGGACCTTTGGCCCCACCCCCATCAGCGAGGAGCAGACGCATGTCGACCGACATCACCGGTGACTTCAAGGTCGCCGACCTTTCCCTGGCGCCGTTCGGCCGCAAGGAGATCCAGCTGGCCGAGCACGAGATGCCCGGTCTGATGGCGATCCGCGCCGAGTACGCCGAGTCGCAGCCGCTGGCCGGCGCCCGCATCACCGGCTCGCTGCACATGACCGTGCAGACCGCCGTCCTGATCGAGACCCTGACGGCGCTCGGTGCCGAGGTCCGCTGGTGCTCCTGCAACATCTTCTCCACCCAGGACCACGCGGCCGCGGCCATCGCCGTCGGCCCGGAGGGCACCCCGGAGAACCCGCAGGGCGTGCCGGTCTTCGCCTGGAAGGGCGAGACTCTGGACGAGTACTGGTGGTGCACCGAGCAGGCCCTGACCTGGCCTGACGGCAAGACCCCGAACATGATCCTGGACGACGGCGGCGACGCCACCCTGCTGATCCACAAGGGCGTCGAGTTCGAGAAGGCCGGTGCCGCGCCGGACCCGTCCACCGCGGACAACGACGAGTTCCGGATCATCCTGGAGCTGCTCAACCGCACCCTCAAGGACACCCCGAACAAGTGGACCGAGGTCGCCGCCACGATCAAGGGCGTGACCGAGGAGACCACCACCGGTGTCCACCGCCTGTACGAGATGCACCGTGACGGCAAGCTGCTGTTCCCGGCCATCAACGTCAACGACGCCGTCACCAAGTCGAAGTTCGACAACAAGTACGGCTGCCGCCACTCGCTGATCGACGGCATCAACCGCGCCACCGACGTCCTGATCGGCGGCAAGGTCGCCGTCGTCTGCGGCTACGGCGACGTCGGCAAGGGCTGCGCCGAGTCGCTGCGCGGCCAGGGCGCCCGCGTGATCATCACCGAGATCGACCCGATCTGCGCGCTCCAGGCCGCGATGGACGGCTACCAGGTCACCACCCTGGAGGACGTCGTCTCGATCGCGGACATCTTCATCACCACCACGGGCAACAAGGACATCATCCTTGCCTCGCACATGGAGCAGATGAAGCACCAGGCGATCGTCGGCAACATCGGCCACTTCGACAACGAGATCGACATCGCGGGCCTGGCGAAGCTGCCCGGCATCGTGAAGACCGAGGTCAAGCCGCAGGTCCACGAGTGGCGCTTCGCCGACGGCCACACCATCATCATGCTGTCCGAGGGCCGCCTGCTGAACCTGGGCAACGCGACCGGCCACCCGTCCTTCGTGATGTCCAACTCCTTCGCCAACCAGACGATCGCCCAGATCGAGCTGTTCACGAAGACCGAGCAGTACCCGATCGGCGTCTACGTGCTGCCGAAGCACCTGGACGAGAAGGTCGCCCGCCTGCACCTCGACGCGCTGGGCGTGAAGCTGACCACCCTGACCCAGGACCAGGCCGACTACATCGGCGTCCCGGTCGACGGCCCGTACAAGGCCGAGCAGTACCGCTACTGATCGGTGAACCGTCCGGCGGCAGGTTCGTCGGCCGCTCCCGTCAGCGGGGCCGGTCCGCGGGCCCCGTCGCCGTCCAGGAGGCCTCGTCCGCACCGAGCACGGTGAACCGGCTGAGCAGGCCCGCCAGTCCGCCGGCCTGTTGCACCGGCGGGCTCCCCGCGGCCGTCCCGTTGGCGCAGAGCCGGACGCCCTTGTCGACGCGGCACACCGGGGTGCCGCCGTCCGGCCTGCCGTCGACGAACACCCCGAAGCTCTCCGGCTGGACGGTGACGCTCAGCCACTTCCCGTCGACGGTGTACGACAGGATGGCGCTCCACGGGGGCTCGGTGTCCTTCGAGGGCCGGTGGATCTCGATGTTCCGCGGCTTGAGCTCGGCGGGCACGCCGGTCGGCCGCACCGGGAACGGGACGTCCCGGCCGCCGAACTCGACCCCGGCCGCGACCCTGATCAGGTCCTCCTTGACCTTCGCCCCCGTCCACAGTGTGGCCCTCAGTTCGGCCCAGCGGCCGGAGGCGGTCATCCAGCGCAGGCCGACCGGGACTCCCGAGGCGTCGGTGACCAGCCACTGGGCCTCCCGGCCGGCGACCGCGGGCGCGGCGACCGTGTGCACCCCGGGGGCGAGGGACTCGCCGGGGCCGCGCAGCAGTTCGAGCTTCAGGGTGGGGACGGCGTTCTCGACGGCGGTCGTGGTGGCCGCGGTGGTGACGGACCGTCCGTCGCCGTTCGCGTAGCCGACGGCGGGTCGGGCCAGCCACGGCGGCAGCCAGCCGAAGCGGGCCTCGGCGCTCAGTGGGCCGGTGGACGCCGTCGGCGTCGGGGTGGCGGTCGGGGACGGCGTGGGCGAGGCCGGGGCGGTCGGCGGGGGGACGGCCGGTGCGGGAGGCCCGCCGGCCGGGCGCAACAGCAGCACGCCGGCCAGCACGGCGGCGGTCGACCCGGCCACCACGCCGATCAGCGCCTGCCGGCGGCGGCGCAGCCGGACCCGCCCGCGGGCGATCACCGCCGAGGTGTCGAGCGCGGCGGGCGGCGCCGGGGTCTCGGCGAGGGCGCCCAGCCGGGCGGTGAGATCACGCTGCTCGTGCGTCCTCATGACGTCCTCTCGGCGGTGGTGGGGCGAGCGGCGAGCGTCGTCCGGAGGGTGGCGAGAGCGCGCGAGGTCTGGCTCTTCACATTGCCCGAGGAGCAGCGCATCGCCTCGGCGGTCTGATCGACCGTGAGGTCGCAGTAGTACCGGAGCACCACGGTGGCCCGTTGCCTGGGCGGCAGCGCGGCCAGTGCCCTGCGCAGGTCGAGCTGGACGTCGAGGTCGGCGGCCACCGAGGCGACGTCCACCGGCGTTGCGGTCCGCGACGTCCGCCGCCACCAGGACGAGCGCTGCTCGGCGAGGAAGGTGTTGACCAGCACCCTGCGGGCGTAGCCGTCCAGGTTCTCGACCCGGCCGGCCCGTGACCAGTTCACGTACAGCTTGGTCGCGCACTCCTGCACCAGGTCGTCGGCCCGGTGCCAGTCCCCGCACAGCAGATAGGCGACCTTGCGCAGCCAGCCGCTCCTGGAGGCCACGTACTCCGTGAACTCCGCGTCGCGCGTCCGCTTCGCCATCCGCACCCCCTCTCGTCGTGGTGGCGACGCACAGCCGCGCCGTCCGCCGCTCTAATGCGGGCACCGGCCGGAAGGTTGCACGCGCGGCGCGCACGTAGGCTTGCCGGCATGCCCAACGGCCGGTACTCGCTCCACGACCCTCATGACCACGTCCCGCTCGGGGAGGAGCGCTTCAGCTGCGCGCCCGGGGCGGCCGGGTGGCGGTACGTCTCCAAGACCTACGCGCCGGACGGCCGGGTGCTCGGCAGCACCGACCTCACGCTGGACTCGCGCGCCCGGCCGCTGCGGATGGAGCTGCGGGCCGGGGGCTGGCAGGTGCGCGGCGGAGCGGTGGACGGGGTGGCCTGGGTCCGCACCGACGCGGCCGACCCCGGCGGCGAGCACGCGGCGGAGGGCCACGACCGGGCGCACGCCTTCACCGGCCGGTCGCCGGGCTTCCTGGTCGCCACCGCCCGGCTGCTGAGGCTGGCGGAGGGGGCGAGCGCGCGGGTGCGGCTGGTGGCCTTCACCGAGCCGGTGCTGGCCCCGCGCACCCTCGACCAGGGGTGGCTGCTGGAGGGCGTCGACACCCACGCGACGGATTCCGGGCCGCTGCTGGTCGAGCGGTACCAGGTGGCGGACCTGGAGACGGGCGAGCAGCAGGTGGTGCACCTGGCGGGGGACGTGGTGCTGGCGGCGGAGGGGATCGAGCTGGAGGAGCTGGCGTCGCCGCCGAACGCCTGGCGGGTGGGGGCGGAGGAGGAGTAGCGGTCCGGTAGGGCCGTGCCGGCTCAGGCGGGCGGGGCGAAGCCGGTGTCGGCGGCGGGCTTGTCGAGGGACGGAGCCGCCGGGGCCGGGGGCGAAGCAGGGGCGGCGGGCGGTACGGGCATCGGCGGTGCGGCGGGCGCGGTCGGTGCCACCGGTGTGGGCCGCTGCGCCGGCAGGCCGAGGACGCGGACGGGCCGTCCGTCGGCCGTGACCGTCGGAGCCGGCGCGGGGACCGGACCGGAGGCCGGACGGGGAGCGGGCACCTGGGCGGGGCCCCGCCCGGCCGCCCACAGCTGCTCCTGGGCCCGCATCCACTCCCGCCGCTGGCGCTCGGTGAGCACCGCGCCCAGGTACGCCGCCGGGTGCAGCCCCGGCGCGATCGGGTGGCCGATCCGGGCGGACAGGTCCTCGGCGAGCCGGGTGGACATCCGGAGCATCACCGTCGGATCCAACTGGCCGATCCGGCCCAGCAGTTGGCGGATGGCCAGCCAGAGCGGCTCGGGTACGGCAGACAGGTCCATCGCGACCAGCTCGTGGCCCATCGCCTGCAGCAGGTGCGGGTGGACCGGCGGCAGCGGGGAGGCGGAGCCGCCCGCGCCCGGGGTGCGCTCGCGGACGACCACCGTCCCGGCGAAGATGTCGCCCAGCCGCTTGCCGTCCGAGTGCACCACCGACGTGATCACGGCCGGGGCGCCGGTCAGCACGATCATCTCGAAGAAGCCGACCAGCCCGCGCACCAGCGAGTGCCGGAACCGCACCGGCCCGCCGTCGGTGCGCACCACCCGCAGGCCGAGCGCGGCCTTGCCGAGCGAACGGCCGCGGGTGAGGGTCTCGACCATCACGGGCACGGCCACCAGGAAGAACACCATCAGGCCGATCATCGTGGCGGCCAGCGCCGCGCCGTCGAGCCCGATCAGGGCGAGGCTCAGCAGCAGCGTGAACACCAGCAGGGCCGCGAACTCCACCAGCAGGTCGATCACGATCGCCAGGGCCCTGCTCGGAAGCTTCGCCGTCCGGAGGCCGAGAACGACCGCCTCACCCGTCACCAGGTCGCTCAAGACACCTGTCCGTTCACGTTCTTGGAGCCCGTACGGCTCGCCCATGGAGATCCGCGCCTGGGAGTGCGGCAGTGCCGGGGGAGGGAATCACCCCGGATCGGCCCCCCTGACCCGCTCTCCGCAGTCTGATCCGCAGCCGCAAACATACGGGGCCCAGTGGGCGCACGGGAAGTGAGATCCCGGCGGCCGCAGCGGCGGCCGTTGCTGGCATGCTGGGCCGCACGTGTCCGCCCGGACCCGCCGCCCGCCCGGACGCACCCGCCCGCGCACGCACGTCCGCGCCCGCCGCCGATCATGGAGCCGCCGAAATGGACCTGGACGTCTTCGTCGCCACCCACCAGGGGGAGTGGGCCCGGCTGGACGCCCTCGCCCGCCGGCGCCGGCTCGGCGGGGAGGAGGCCGACGAACTGGTCACGCTCTACCAGCGCGCCACCGGACACCTCGCCAAGGTCCAGGCCGCCGCGCCCGACCCGGCCCTGGTGAGCCGGCTGACCGGACTGGTCTCGCGCGCCCGCAGCGCGGTCACCGGCGCCCGGACCAACGGCTGGCAGGACGTCGCCCGCTACTACGCGGTGAGCTTCCCCGCCGCGCTCTACCGCGCGCGCCGCTGGTGGGTGCCGGTGGCGATCGTCTCCATGGTGGCCACCGCACTGCTCGCGTGGTGGATGGCCACCCACCCCGAGGTCCGCAACAGCCTGATCGCCCCCGAGCACCTCGACGAGCTGACCCGCCCCGGCGGCCAGTACGAGGCGTACTACTCGGACCGGCCGGCCAGCTCCTTCGCGGCACAGGTGTGGACGAACAACGCCTGGATCGCCGTGCAGTGCCTGCTGTTCGGGATCGCGCTGGGCGTTCCGGTGCTCTACGTGATGTGGACCAACGTGGTGAACCTCGGCATCGGCGTCGGACTGATGGCCTCCGCCGGGCGCCTCGACGTCTTCCTCGGCCTGCTCATTCCGCACGGCCTGCTGGAGCTGACCGCGGTCTTCGTGGCCGGCGGCCTCGGGCTGCGCCTCGGCTGGACCGTGATCGACCCCGGCCCGCGCACCCGCTCGGTGGCGCTGGCCGAACAGGGCCGCGCGATCATCGGCATGTCGATCGGCCTGGCGACGGTCCTGGCCGTCTCCGGCGTCCTGGAAGCCTTCGTGACCCCGTCCGGCCTGCCGACCTGGGCCCGCATCTCCATCGGCGTGCTGGCCGAGGCGGCCTTCCTCCTCTACGCCCTGGTGCTGGGCCGAAGGGCCGCCGAGGGCGGGGAGTTCGGCGATCTGGAGGCGGCCGACCGGGCGGACCTCCAGCCGGTCGCCGCCTGAGCCGATGTGATCCACAGGCCCCTGACCTGCTAGTCTTCCTCTCGTCCGGCCAAACCATTGACGTGGTGAGGGCGGGCTAGTAGGTTTCAACGGTTGGGACTGACTGGACAACGGTCGGTTCCGGGCGTTAGTGTCTACGACACCGCCGAATCGAGGCGAGTGCATTTCACGAAATGCGCACCCTCCGACGAAGCAAATCCCACGGACTGAGCACTCCGAAAGCCTTGATAGGCTTCGGAACGAAGTTCGCAGGAAATCCCGCCAGCGGGAATCGGATGAATGAAGCCCCGGTAAACGGAGCGGAAAGCGTCTGGTAAGCTGGAAACACGAAAGAACGAAGCCCGGAGGGTCCGCTGGAAGGCGGTCCGAAGGAAGCGTCCGTTCCTTGAGAACTCAACAGCGTGCCAAA
>NZ_JBHXEM010000072.1:0-8122 GCF_042724755.1 Kitasatospora sp. NPDC127067
CCCCGCAGCACCACCCCCCCCGACGCCCGCCAACACGTCAACGGGTACGCCCGCGCGGCGGTGGGGTGGGGGCTCTCCCCCTGCCCCCCCCCCGCCACGGCTCCCGTTCCGGCCATCCAGGCCGGAACCGACGCAAGAACAGGAGGGGGGACAGGAATGCGCGTCACCCTGCTCACCGAGGGGACGTATCCGCACCAGCACGGCGGCGTGAGCGTCTGGTGCGACCAGCTCGTTCAAGGCATGCCGGACGTCGAGTTCGACGTCATCGCCGTCACCGGAACCGGGCACGAACCACTGGCCTGGGAGCTGCCCGCCAACGTGCGGTCGGTCACCACCGCACCGCTGTGGGGGCCGGCCTCGGAAGGCCGACCGCCCCGCGGCAAGGAGATGCGGCGCTTCCTCAACGCGTACGAGCGCTTCCTGCACTCCATCCTCGACCCGGTCTACACCACCCACTTCGGCACCGAGCTGTACAACTTCGCCGACCTCGCCCGGCACGGGCTGCTCAGCCCGGCGCTGCGCAGCGAGCGCGCGCTGCGCACCCTCCAGCACGTCTGGACCCGCGACTACCTGCCGACCGCCGTCTCCCGGCCCACCCTGCACGACGCCCTGAACGCCACCGACCTGCTGGAGCACGCCCTGCGGCCGCTCTCGGTCGAGCCGCCGAAGGACGGCGTCGCGCACGCGGCCAGTGGCGGGCTCGCCACCCTGCCCGGGCTGATCGCCGCCCAGCAGTACGGCGTACCGTTTCTGCTCACCGAGCACGGCATCTACCTGCGCGAGCGCTACCTCGGCTACCGCACCGGCCCGTACCGCTGGCCGGTCAAGGCGCTGCTGCTCGGCTTCTACCGGATGCTCGCCGAGGAGAGCTACCGGCAGGCCGCGCTGGTCACCCCCGGCAACCGGTACAACCGGCGCTGGGAGGAGCGCGGCGGCACGCCGTCCTCGCACATCCGCACCGTCTACAACGGGGTGGACCCGGCCGCCTTCCCGCCGGCCGGTCCCGAGCCCGAGACGCCGACCCTCAGCTGGGCCGGCCGGGTCGACCCGATCAAGGACCTGGAGACGCTGATCCAGGCCTTCGCCATCGTGCAGCGCGAGATCCCCGAGGCGCGGCTGCGGCTCTTCGGCGGCACTCCCAAGGGCGGCGAGGCGTACCGGGACCGCTGCATAGCCCTGGCCGCCGAGCTCGGCATAGCCGAGTCGGTGGCCTTCGAGGGCCGCGTCGCCGACATCACCGACGCGTACGCGGCGGGCAACGTGGTCATGCTCTCCAGCATCAGCGAGGGCTTCCCGTTCACCCTGATCGAAGCGATGTCCTGCGGCCGCGCGACCGTCTCCACCGACGTCGGCGGCGTGCGCGAGGCCGTCGGCGACACCGGACTGGTCGTCCCGCCGCGCGAGCCCGAGCCGATGGCGGCCGCCGCGATCGAGCTGCTGCGCGACGCCGAACGGCGCGCCCGGCTCGGCGAGGGCGCCCGGCTGCGGGTGATCGAGCAGTTCACCCTCCGCCAGAACATCGACGGCTTCCGCGGGATCTACACCGAACTCCTGGGCACCGCCCGCTGGATGCCCGGCGGCATGGTCGCCGTCACCGACCAGGTCCCCAGCCCCGACTGGGACCAGCAGCTGGCCTCCGCCGCCCGCCCCGAGCCGAGCGAGGTCGGAGCGTGAACCGGCGCCCGGAGCACCCCCGGCCGGCGGCCGGGGGAGAGAGAACCGTCGAGAAGCGCGTGTCCCGCGAAGCGGCCGCCGAGCACAACGAGGTCGGAGCATGAGCGGTCCATTGCGACTGGTTCCGGACGAAGCCGGACCCGAGCACACCATGCAGCTGCGCACCCTGCCGATCAAGCGCCGCCGCCCCGCCCAGCCGGAGCAGGAGCCGGAGCCCGAGGAGTCGCTCTACCTCTCCGCGGACCCGCTGGACGAACTCGCCGAGCGCCTGCGCGACGTCTGCGCCGACGCCGTCCACCCGTACGAGATCGCGGCCTTCCTGGAGTCCGACGGCCTCTCGGACGAGCAGGCCGCCCTGCTGTACGGCCGCCCCGACGCGTTCACCGTCGCCGAGGAGCTGTTCGAGAAGGTCCAGCGCCGCTACCCCGGCCCGAGCTCCGAGTTCGCCAACCCCTGGCGGGCCGATCCCTGGCGCTGCGTGGTGCGCGGCCTGGTGTTCGCCCTGCCAGGGCTCGGCTACCTGCTCGGCGCCAGCCTGTTCGCGACCACCCGGATGCGCTTCGGCCTGCCCTCGGGCATGCTCGCGCTGTCCGTCGCCACGCTGGTCAGCTGGGGCTTCAACCAGGCGCTGGCGCACCGCTCCTACCGCTGGCTGGGCCGGATGCGCCGCCGCGAGGCCGCGGTCTGCCTGGCCGTCGGCGCCCCGGTCGGCGCGCTGGTCGCGTCCGCCGCCGCGTACGTGGTCGGCGGGCCGCTCGGCGCGCTGTCCTTCGCCGCCGGACAGTCCTGCTACCTGGGCGCGGCCACCGTGCTGCTGGTGCTCGGGCGGGAGAAGTTCCTGCTGCTGGCGCTGGCCCCGGCCTCGGTCGGCGCGGGCGTGGTGCTGGCGGTGGACGTTCCGCAGCTGGTCCGCACGGTCGTGCTGCTCGCCTCGGTGGTACTGGCGGTCGGACTGGCCGCCCGGGAGCTGCTGGTCTGCATCCGCGGCGGCGAGCGCGAGTCCGTGGAGCTGAGGCTGCCGGTCCGCCAGGAGGTCCCGCACCTGCTGTTCGGCCTGGCCTGCGGCGCGCTCACGCTGATCGCCGGCCTCGGCGGGACCATCCACCAGGCCGTGCAGTCCGGCGGCCACCCCGCGCAGGAGACCTCGACCACCCCGACCGGACCGGCCATGATCGCGCTGACGCTCAGCCTGGGCCTCGCCGAGTGGCTGCTCTTCCGCTACCGGGCACTGGCGGTCGCCGCACTGCGCACCAGCCACACCAGCGGCCAGTTCTCCCGCCGCACCGGCGCGATCCTGCTCGGCTGCCTGTTCATCTACCTCACCACCGTGGCCGCGCTGGACGCCGCCGCGACCGTGCTGTGGCCCGGCGCCCCCGCGCTCGGCGTGCCGCAGCTCGGCGCGATGCTGCTCCTCGGCGGCTCGCTCTGGCTGGCGCTGCTGCTGAACGCCTTCGGGTTCAGCTGGAGCACCGCCCTCGTCTGTCTGGCCGCCGCGGTCGCCGAGAGCGCCGGGCTGCTGACAGGTGCGGACCCGATCGTCCTGCAGCTGATCGGCTGCGGGGCGGCCGCCACCGTCCTCACCGCACTCGCCGGGCCCGCGCTCGGCCGCACCACCCAGCACCGCTGAACACATCGAATATCCCGCACGCCTCCATTCGCGTGCACCGCCGTACCCGTTTCACCTGAGACACCCACCGGGCCTACGGCGGCCGGCCACCGCAGGGCGTCCGGCCGCCCCGGCAGATCGAGAAAGCGAAATCCGCATGAGCAGCGTCGCGGTTACCGGAGCCGAGGGCTTCATCGGCTCCCACCTCGTCGAGACCCTGGTCGCCGACGGGCACCACGTCCGCGCGATGGTCCAGTACAACTCCTTCTCGTCCTTCGGCTGGCTGGAGACCCTGTCCGAGGAGGTGCTGGACTCGGTCGAGATCGTCCTCGGCGACGTCCGGGACCCGGGCTCGGTCAACGGCCTGGTCAAGGGCACCGAGGCGGTCTACCACCTGGCCGCCCTGATCGCGATCCCGTACTCCTACCGCGCCCCCCACTCGTACGTCGACACCAACGTCACCGGCACCCTGAACGTGCTGGAGGCGGTGCGCCACCTGGAGATCCCCCGCCTGGTGCACACCTCCACCAGCGAGACCTACGGCACCGCGCAGACCGTGCCGATCACCGAGGACCACCCGATCAACACCCAGTCCCCGTACGCCGCCTCCAAGGCCGGCGGGGACCGGCTGGCCGACAGCTACCACGCCAGCTTCGAGACCCCGGTCGTCACCCTGCGCCCGTTCAACACCTTCGGCCCGCGCCAGTCGATGCGCGCCGTCATCCCGACCGTGATCGCCCAGGTCGCGGCCGGCCAGACCGAGATCACCCTCGGCGACCTGCGCCCGACCCGCGACTTCACGTTCGTCAAGGACACCGCCAACGCCTTCCGCACGGTGGGCACCGCGCCCGCCGAGTCGGTGGTCGGCCGGACCTTCAACGCCGGCACCGGCGGCGAGATCTCGGTCGGCGACCTGGTCACCCTGGTCGGCAAGCTGATGGGCGTGGACCTGGTGGTGAAGGAGGACGAGCAGCGCATCCGTCCGACCAACTCCGAGGTCATGCGTCTGGTCGCGGACGCGACCCGGCTGCGCCGGGCCACCGGCTGGGCCCCCGGCTTCAGCCTGGAGCAGGGCCTGGAGCAGACCATCGAGTTCTTCCGCGACCCGGCCAACCTGGCCCGCTACAAGACCGACATCTACAACGTCTGACCCGCCGTAACCGATCTTGCTCGTCCTGGTAACCAAGGTTCGTGTCCTGCACATCCTTTCCGTGGGGGAAACACCATGCACGCAGTGATCCTGGCCGGCGGTAAGGGCGTCCGTCTCCGCCCGTACACCACCGCGCTTCCCAAGCCGCTCGTTCCGATCGGCGACCAGCACGCGATCCTGGAGATCGTGATGCGCCAGCTCGCCGCCGCGGGCTTCCAGAGCGTCACCCTGGCCATCGGCCACCTCGGCCACATCATCCGCGCCTACGTCGGCAACGGCTCCCAGTGGGGCCTGCGGGTCGGCTACGCCGTCGAGGACAGCCCGCTCGGCACCATGGGCCCGCTGCTCACCATGCAGGACCGCCTGCCCGAGCACTTCCTGGTGATGAACGGCGACATCCTGACCGACCTGGACTTCGCCGGGGTGCTCAAGCACCACGAGGCGTCCGGCGCCCCGCTGACCATTGCCACCTATGCCCGTCAGGTCAAGATCGACTTCGGCGTGCTGACCGCCGCCGAGGGCACCATCACCGGCTTCCAGGAGAAGCCCAGCATCGACTACCGCGTCTCGATGGGCGTGTACGGCGTCTCCCGCTCGGCGCTCGCCAAGTACACCCCCGGCCTGCCGCTGGGCTTCGACGAGCTGGTGCTGGACCTGCTGGCCGCCGGGACCCCGCCGTCCGCGTACGAGTTCGGCGGCTACTGGCTGGACATCGGCCGGCCCGACGACTACGACCGGGCCAACGCCGAGTTCTCGACCATCCGCCCGGTCCTGATGCCCTTCGAGTCGACCGCCACCACGCCGAGCGTCGCGGAACTGCCGATCCCGGCCGCCCGCACCGCCCCGGACGACGAGCACACCGAGCCCGCCACCGCGGGCGCCGAGAGCGACGGACGGGCCGCGTGAGAATTCTGCTCCTCGGCGGCGACGGCTTCCTCGGCCGTCACGCCACCGCCGTCCTGCGGTCACTGCCCGGTGCCACCGTGCTGACCGCGGGGCGGCGGCCCGCCCACGATCTCCGGCTGGACCTGGCCACCGCCCAGGCCGGCCCGCTCGGCGAGGAACTGTCCGCGCTGGCCCCCGACGCGGTGGTCAACTTCGCCGGCGCGGTGGCCGGCAGCGCGGTCAAGCTCGCCGAGGTGAACGCCCGCGGCCCGGCGGTGCTCTGCGAGGCGCTCTCCCTCGGCGCCCCGAAGGCCCGCCTGGTGCACATCGGTTCGGCCGGCGAGTACGGCGTCTGCGGGCAGGGCGAGTCCCTGACCGAGGACGCCGACGCGCGCCCGGTCGGCGTGTACGGCGCAACCAAACTGGCCGGCTCCCTCGCGGTGGCCGGCTCGCCGCTGGACACCGTGGTGCTGCGGGTGTTCAACCCGGTCGGCCCCGGCGCCCCGGCGGGCTCGCTGCCCGGCCGGCTGGCCGCCGAGCTGCGCCGGGTGGCGCCCGAGGGCGCCGACGGCGTGATCACGGTCGGCGACCTCTCCGCCTACCGCGACTTCGTCGACGCCCGGGACGTGGCCGGGGCGGTCGGCCTGGCCGTCACCGCCGAACGGCCGCTGCCCCGGGTGCTCAACCTGGCCTCCGGCCGGGCCCGGCAGGTCCGGGCGATCGCCGACGGGCTGATCGCCGCGGCCGGCTTCACCGGCCGGATCGACGAGAGCGGGGCGGGCTCCGAACGCTCGGCCGCGGTCTCCTGGCAGCAGGCCGACGTGTCGGCCGCCGCCCGGGAACTCGGCTGGCGGCCGGAGACGGACCTCGCCGACACCCTGCGCGACCTGTGGCTCGGCACCGCCGGGCCCACGCCCGACCCGGTGGTCGCATGACCACCGGGCAGACCCCCGACGGCCGCCTGCTGGTGCCGCTGTACGTCCACCCCGCGGTGGACCCGGCGGCCTGGCAGGCGGTCGCCGCCGCCGACCCCGCCCGGATCGCCGCCGTCGTGCTCAACCTCGCCGACGGTCCGGGCGAGGTCCCGGACCACGTCTTCGCCGAGGCGGCCGACCGACTGCGCGCCGCCGGCCTGCCGCTGGTCGGCTACACCGACACCGACTACGGCCGCCGCCCGCACGCGGCCGTGGTGGCCGACATCCTGACGTACCGTCAGCGCCACGGCATCACCGGCGTCTACTTCGACCAGGTCACCACCCACCCGGGCGCGCTCGCGCACTACCGGCGGCTGGCCACGGCCGCCCGCGCGGCCGGCTGCGGCACCGTGGTGTTCGGCCACGGCGAGCACCCGGACCCGGGCTACGCCGAGGTCGGCCTGGCCGACCTGCTGGTGACCTTCGAGGGCGACTGGGACGCCTACCGCGACATGACGCTGCCGCTGTGGACCGGCCGGCACGCGGCCTCCCGCTTCTGCCACCTGGTCTACGACGTCCCCACCGAGAACGCCCAGGACGCCGCCGCCCTGATCGCCGCCCGGCGAGCCGGCGTCGGCTGCGCCGTACCGGGAGCCGGGGAGAACCCCTGGCGCACCCTGCCGTACGGCCTGAACGCCGCTGAACTGACCTGACCCGATCCGGAGTTCGACTACCGTGAACCGTCGCAACCGGCTGCTTCCGGCCACCCTGGCCCTCGCCACCGCCACCGCCCTGCTGGTCAGCTCGTGCAGCAGCTCGGGATCGGAGGACGACCAGGACTCGGCCGACGGCACCCCGAGCAACTCCCCCGCGGCCACCGCGCCGAGCACCCCCGGCACCCCCGGCACCCCCGACGCGGCCACCACCGCCCCGGACACCCCGACCCCCGGGCCCACCACCCCGAGTGCCGGCGCGCCGGCCCCGGGAACGCCCGCCGGCAGCCCGCCGCCCGGTACCCCTCCGGGCACCGGCACCCCGCCGGGCAACCCGGCACCGCCGCCGGCCGGCGCCCGCTGGCAGCCCACCCCCGGCCTGGCCTGGCAGTGGCAACTCGGCGGCGCCGTCGACCAGTCGGTGGACGTCCCGGTCTACGACATCGACGGCTTCGAGAACGACGCCTCGGTGGTGGCCGCGCTGCACGCCAAGGGCCGCAAGGTGATCTGCTACATCAACGCCGGCTCCTGGGAGAACTTCCGCCCCGACTCCGCCGCCTTCGCCAAGTCCCTCCAGGGCTCGGACACCGGCTGGAAGGGCGAGAAGTGGTTCGACATCCGCAAGCTCGACCAGCTGAGGCCGCTGATGGCCGCCCGCTTCGACATGTGCCGGAGCAAGGGCTTCGACGCCATCGAGCCGGACACCATCGAGGCCTACAACCAGAACAGCGGCTTCCCGCTGACCGCCGACGACCAGCTCAAGTACAACCGGATGCTGGCGCAGCTCGCCCACGAACGCGGCCTGGCGATCGGCCTGAAGAACGACCTGGACCAGATCCCGGCGCTGCTCGCGGACTTCGACTTCGCGGTCAACGAGGAGTGCTCGCAGTTCGACGAGTGCGACCGTGTCGCCCCCTTCGTGAAGGCGGGCAAGGCGGTCTTCCACGTCGAGTACAAGCTCGACACGGACCGGTTCTGCGGCAAGGCCAAGTCGCTGGGATTCAGCTCGATGCGCAAGAAGCTCGAACTGGACGCCTGGCGCAAGCCCTGCTGAGGAACTCGGCTCCCGTCGCGGGGGGGGGGGCGGCGCGGGGGGGGTCGGGGTTTGTCCGGGCCGGGGGGGGGGGGGGCGGGGGGGGGGGGGGGGGGGGGGGGGCCCCCCCCCGGGCCAGTCGCCGGG
>NZ_JBHXEM010000072.1:8132-43985 GCF_042724755.1 Kitasatospora sp. NPDC127067
TGAGGAACTCGGCTCCCGTCGGGCGGGTGACCCGGACGTGGGTCACCCGCGCGAGGGTCACTTGACCGCCAGCCAGATCACGCCGCCCAGGGCGACCAGCACGACGACGGCGATCAGCGCGATCACGCCGGTGCGGCTGCCGCTCTTGCTGCTGCCGTAGGTGGAAACGTTGCCCGGGGCCTGGGGCGCCGGGCTCTCGTCGACGAACGCCCGGAACATCTGGGTGCTGCCGGCGGGGTCGTAGTCGTTGTCAGCCATGGCACGGACTCTAACGAATCCGCCCACCTCGGGCACACCCCGGACCCCCGTCGCGCGGAACACACCACCCCCACGTGCGACAGCGGTACGACGGCTCCGTGAAGACCGCGCGGTTCACGGAATGCCCAGCCGCGCAATCCGGTTGACTTCTCCCATGACCGGAAACCACAGCCGGGTCCGCCTCGGCACCTCCGACCTGTCCGTCTTCCCGCTCTCCCTCGGCGGCAACGTCTTCGGGTGGACGGCCGACGAACAGCAGTCCTTCGCCGTACTGGACGCCTACGCGGCAGCCGGCGGCAACTTCGTCGACACCGCCGACGTCTACTCCGCCTGGGCCCCGGGCAACACCGGCGGCGAGTCCGAGACCGTCCTCGGCAACTGGCTGCGCAGCCGCGGCAACCGCGAGGACATCGTGATCGCCACCAAGGTCGGCATGCACGCCGAGCGCAGCGGCCTCGGCGCCGCCAACGTCAAGGCCGCGGCCGAGGACTCGCTGCGCCGCCTGGGGGTCGAGCGGATCGACCTCTACTACACCCACCGGGACGACGACACCCCGGTCGAGGAGTTCGTCACCGCGCTGGACGAGCTGGTCCGCGAGGGCAAGGTCCGGGCGGTCGCCGCCTCCAACATCTCCGCCGAGCGGCTCACCGAGTCGCTGGCCTTCGCCGAGCGCGAGGGCCTGGCGAAGTACGTCGCCGTCCAGCCGCACTACAACCTGGTCTCGCGCGGCACTTTCGAGGGCCCGCTGGCCGACGTGGTCGCCGAGCACGGTCTGGCCACCGTCCCGTACTACGCGCTGGCCTCCGGTTTCCTGACCGGCAAGTACCGTCCCGGGGTCGACGGCGTGGACAGCGCCCGCGCCGAGGGCGCCGCCCGCTACCTGGCCGAGCCGCGCGGCCCCAAGGTGCTGGAGGCGCTGGACTCCGTCGCCGCGGAGCTGGAGGTGGAGCTCGCCTCCGTCGCCCTGGCCTGGCTCGCCGCCCGTCCGACGGTCGCCGCCCCGATCGCCAGCGCCCGCACCGTCGAGCAGCTCCCGCCGCTGCTGGCCGGCGCCACCCTGGAGCTCGCCCCGGAGCAGACCGCCCTGCTGGACGCCGCCTCCGCCTGAGCCCGCCCGGCGCCACGGCTGCTCCGCCCCGCAGCCGCCCTGGACGTGGTCCGGGCCCCGACAGCGGCGCACTGTCGGGGCCCGGACCGGGTTCCGCGGCTACGGCCGGCCGAAGTGGGTCGGGTAGTAGCCCGGGCCGAGGGTCGAGATCCGGACGGTCGTCCCGGGCCGGGGTGCCTCCACGAAGGTGCCGCCGCCCAGGTAGATCCCCACGTGGTGGATCCCCGAGGCCCGGCCGCTGTCGGACCAGAACACCAGGTCGCCGCGGCGCAGTTGCCCGGCGCTGATCGGCGTGGTCGCCGCGTACTGGTCGTCGGCCACCCGCGGCAGGCTGATCCCCGCGCGCCGGTAGGCCTGCTGGACCAGCCCCGAACAGTCGTAGCCGGACGGGCCGTTGCCGCCCCAGACGTACGGCTTGCCCAGTTGGGCGAGCGCGTAGTCGATGGCCGCCTCCATGCTTCCGGGGGCCGGCGAGGACTTGGCCGACGGACGGCTCGCGGGGACCGCGGGCTGCGCGGGTGCCTGGGCCGAGCCGCCGGACTGCCCGGTGCGGCTCGCGTAGACGTCGTAGTGGCTGGTCCAACGCCACTCGCCGGAGCCGCTCTTGAACCAGTACTTCGACCCGTCCCAGCCCTGGCGCATCCCGCTGGAGGAGGCCGAACCGTTGGAGGCGGCCTGGGCGGTGGCGCCGGCCCGGGCGGAAGCGCCGGCCGAGCCGGCGGACTGCCCGGTGCGGCTCGCGTAGACGTCGTAGTGGCTGGTCCAACGCCACTCGCCGGAGCCGTTCTTGAACCAGTACTTCGACCCGTCCCAGCCCTGCTTCCCGGCCGCGGCGTGCGCGGATCCGGCGCCGGCCGTCAGGCCGACGACGCCGGCGCCCGCCAGCACGGTGGTGGCCAGGCAGGTGCTCCGCACGGCCCGGTGTATTCGGCTGCCGCCGGCGGCCGCCGCGGAGCGGGCGGTGCGCGGCCGGACGACGCAGTTCGGGCAGCCGCAGCCCGCGATCGCGGGGATGCTGCCGAGTCGCTCCTCGAAGCCGATCAGACCGGGATCACCGTCGGGGCCGCCTGAGCCGATGGTGACGGCGGGTTCGGCGTAAGCGCCGGTGGCTATCCTCATGCGGGTCGTCCTTCCTTCCGCCCGGCGCGGGCGGCCGGGGACGGTACCGAGGCGGCCACTCCGGCCGGGGCGACGAAGGCGACCAGCAGCTGTTCCATCAGCGCGCTGCGGGCGGCCTCGTCCAGTTCGTGTGCGGTCGCCCGCTCCAGACGGCGGACGGCGAGCGCCGCCGCCTCCACCGCGTCGTCCACCAGTACCGTGCGCAGGCCCGCGTCCAGGTCGGCCAGCCGGCGCCGGCGCATCGACTCGGCCACCTCGGGCGCGTACTCCAGGGCCAGCGGCTGCACCGAGTAGACCTCCAGGCCGGCCGGGGCGGCCTCGGCCGCCAGAGCTCTGGTCATCTCGTCGGCGAACCACTGCCCGTCGCGCAGCGCGGGACCGGGGGCCGCGTTGCTGTCGCAGGGCAGGGTGGACGCGGTGCGGGTGAGCACCGCCTGGACCTGCTCGCGCAGGTAGCTCTCGTGGTCCTCGATCGCCAGCAGCGCCCGCGCGGTGTCCTTGACCCGCCAGACGATCAGCAGCCGGACCACGATCGGCGTGCCGGTGCGGTCCACCACCTTGACCGGCTCGCTGCGCCAGTGCCGCAGCCGCACGTCCACCCGACGACGGCGCAGCAGCGGGTTGACCCAGACCAGACCGGCCCGGCGGACGGTGCCCCGGTAGCGGCCCCAGCGGGTCAGCACCCGGGTCTCGCCGCCCGCGTTGGCCAGCAGTCCGGCGAGCGCGAGCACCACCAGCAGGCCGGCCGCGGCCGCCGCGGCGATCCACTGCGCGTCCACCTCCACCCGGCCGCTCTCCCGTGCGGCGGTGCCGCGCAGGTCGGGCAGCGCTTCCCAGTACGGGATGACGCCGGTGCGCAGCAGTACGAACAGCACACCGGCCACGCCGATCAGCACGGCCAGCAGGGCGATCCAGCCGGGCAGCGCGGCGGCGCGGTGCTCGCGCAGCGCCTGGTCGGCGCGCGGCGGGCGCCGGGAGGTGGTGGCGGTCGCGGCTCCGGCCGCCGTGACGTCCAGCAGCTCGACGGTCTCGGGGGCGGCCGTCTCCAGCGGGTCGCGCCGGTCCGCCGGGCCGGCCTGCGCGGGGCTCGGGACGACGGCCAGCGGGGTGGTCGCCGGCCCGCTGTCGGCCGGGCCGTCCGACGTGACGGTCCTGATGGCCGTGGTTCTGGCCAGCGGGCTGGAGCCGGAGGCGGAACGTTCCGGCACTGCCGGCGGAAGCACCTTGGGCAGATTGTCGGGTCGTTGCGAAGAATCGCGGGTGACGTCCATGCACGGATCCTCTGGGTCGGTGTGTCGCGCAACGGGCGGCCCGGATCTGACGGGCAGTGCCAGGGTCAGGCTAAGTTCATACGTCATCAAATGCGACATTTGAACCGAGGTGTGTCGACATTTACTGACGAATCATCCAAAGCCGACCTGACGCGCAGGCACATGAGTGGATGGTCGGGACAGTTCGGCGCCGATCAGCGCCGAGGAGCACCGGCCCTGCGGGCGAACACCCGACGGGTGATCAGCCCCAGACCGGTGAGCACCAGCAGGATTCCGGCGAGCCCACCGCGCCGGCCGGCCTCCCCGGGCTTGCCGGACGCGCCCTGCGACGCCTCCGCCGGAGGAGCCGCCAACGGCCGGGCCGCAGATCGGATGGACTCGGCGGGTTCGGCGGGTTCGGCGACGGCCCCGGCCGAGTCGGCAGCTCCGGCGGTTCCGGCGGCCGTTCCGGCGGTCCCGGCGGTCCCGGCGGTTCCGGCCGGCGAGGGCGCGGACTGCACCGCGGCGACAGCGGCCGGCAAGGCGCCGACACCGTCGGCCGGAGCCGGAGCCGGAGCCGGAGGAACGGTCGCGGTGGTCGAGGGGATCGGGGCGACGAGCCCGGTGGACGCGACGGACGCGGTGGTCACGGTGGCCGCCGCCGGGGCCGAAGCGCTCGGACGCGACTTCGGTGCCACCGACGACGCCACCACCGGACTTGCCGTCACCGGCCGGGCTCCCACCGACGGAACCACGATCGGCAGCGCCGCGGGCACCTCCGAAGGCACCGCCGCGACCGACGGACTCGGCGAGGCCACCGCCGAGCCCTGAGCGCTCGGGCCCGACCCGCCGAGGTTCGACGGCACCGCCGACGCACCGGACGCCACCGGGCTCGGCGACGCCGACCCGGGTGCCACAGGACTCGCCGCCGGACCGGACGCCGTCACCGTCGTCGCTGCCGTCGTCGGGCTGGGCCGGGCCGAGGCCGACCGGGTCGGGCTCCCGGCCACCGGGCTCGACACCTCCGCGGCCGGGGCCGAAGCCGTCGGACCGACTGCCGTCGAACTCTGTGCCGTCGGGCTCTGTGCCGTCGGGCTCTGTGCCGTCGGGCTCGGCGACACCGAAGCCGACACCGCCGGGCTCGACGCCGCCGGATCGGGCACCGCGCCCGCAGCGGCGACCCGTACCGGCACCGGCTCCGCCGAGACCTCGTTGCCCGCCCGGTCGGTCGCCGTGACGAGCAGCCACTGGTCCCCGTCCGTCAGGTCCCGGTTGGCCGTGCAGCTCCAGCTCCCGTCGAACGCCGCCGTGGCCCCGCAGAGCACCATCCGCCGTTCCGTCTCCGAGGCCGCCCCGGGCCGCACCGTGACCAGCACGTTCCCTCCCGGCTCCGCCCGGCCGGCCAGCTTCGGCCGGCTGACCCGCACGGTCTCCCCCGGGGCCGGGGAGGTGAGCACCGGCCGCTGCGGCAGACCGGTGTCGACGACCAGCTCCACCGGCGGCCCGGCCGTCCGGTTCCCCGCCGCGTCGACCGCGACCGGGGTGAGCAGGTGCTTCCCGTCCGTCAGGTTCTCGACCGGCAGGCAGGACCACCGGCCGTCCGCCGGCACCCCCGTGATGCACAGGTCGTCGTCCGAGCCCCGTTCGACCACCGAGACGGTGCTGCCCGCCTCGCCGGTGCCGGTGAGCCGGAGCCCCGGGTCGTTGGTGTAGGCGGGGACGGTGAGCGTGGGGGCGCCCGGCGGCACGCTCTTCACGCTGACCCCGACCGGCTCGCCGCGCAGCACCACACCGCCGGTGGTGGTCTCCACCGGGGTGAGGGCGTGCGGACCCGGCGCCAGCCCGGTGTCGGGGCGGCAGGACCAGTCGCCGCCGCGCAGGACCTTGGCCTTGCAGAGCGCGGTGTCGCCCTCGACGACCTCCACCGTGGCACCGGACACCGCGCCCCCGCCGCTGATCCGCGGGCGGGCGTCGGCGAGCACGGCCCCCTCGACCGGCTCGGCGATCTCCGGCCGGGCGGCGCCGACGGTCAACTCGATCCGCTGGTCGCTGACCTGTCCGGAGTCGGCGAACCCACCGGAGGAGACGAGCTGGCCGGCGTCGCGGCCGATCCGCAGCCGGGCCCAGGTCCCGCCGGAGGCCGCACCGGCCGGGACGGTCCACTCCAGGGTGGCGGTGTCGGCGCCCGGCGGGACCTCGGTCTGCACCCGCTCGGCGGGGTCGAACCGGCCGGTGCGGTCGAAGTCGATCCAGCCGGCCAGGGTCGCGGGCTGGTCGCCGACCGCGACCGGGACGGTGAGCCGGTAGTAGTGGCCGATCGCGGCCTCGGCGGGGAAGGCGATCGCCGGGTCGGCGCCCTGGTACTCGCCGCGGCCGGGCTGGAGCCCGGCCCGGGGGCCGTCGAACGGGCTGCGCGGGGCCGCCCCGTGGTCGGGCCGGACCAGCGGCCCGCTGCCGGGGGCCCCGGCGGAACGGCTGCCGGCGGTGCGCGCCGGACCGGCCGCGTCGGCGCCCAGGAAGAGGTCGGTGACCACGTGCGAGGCGTTGCCGTAGTCCTGCGGGGCGGTGCCGAGGTCCTCGTCGACGGTGACGGTGTAGGCCTGGTGCAGGACGGGCGGGGCGGTGGTGCTGCCGGCCCGGGCGACGGAGCGCTGCTCGACCCGGAACACCGCGGTGCGGACCGTGCCGGCCAGCTCCAGCGAGCCCTCGGCCGCCGAACCGGGATCGCCGTCGGACGCCCCGTCCGGGCTCGCGGGGGCGAGGACGTTGCCCTCGACCGTCCAGCCGGGCCAGTCCGTGCGGTCGACCAGGGCGGGGGCGGCCGGCGAGCCTCCGGTCACGGTCAGCCGGGTTGCCGTGCTGGTGCTGCCGGAATTCCCGGTGGCGAGCGCGGCCAGGCCGCTGAGGTGCAGCCGGGGATTGCGGACCGGGCGGGAGAAATCCAGCCGGAGCGTTCCCACGGTGCGCCAGGAGCCGTCCGCCTGCGGACGGTCGGGGGCGAGGTCGAAGGTCTGCGCGGGATCTCCCGGCCGCATTCCGTCGGCATAGCGGGCGGCGGGGAGACCGGCGGCGGAGCGGTCCGCCAATTCGCCCGGTGCGGCGGTGACGCCGGTGCCCGGGGCGGCATCGAGATCGAACCGGACCGAAAGTCCGGAGGGCAGCACCGCCCGGTGCTCGGCGGACCAGGTGTCGGGGGACTGGCGGGCCACCGAGAGCGGGGCGTTCCACGTGGTCAGCAGCCCGGTCGCGAGGACGGCCAGGGCGGCAGCCGTAAGGGAAAACTGTCGGCTCATCCGGCTCTCCTTCGCGGTGGGCTGCCGGGCTGCCGGGCTGGCGGGCAGGCGGGCAGGCGGGCTGCACAAGATCCGACAAAAAGGAATCACGACCCAGGGCCGGGCATACGGCGACACCTGTGCTTTTGGCCGTGTCCCACCCGATCGGCGGTCATTCGGGCGGCAGGACGGGATGTACCCGAAACAGCTGCATTTCATCCATTAGGCGGCAATCGGCACCACTCGAACGGACGCAAGAACGGGAACTCCGGACCCATCCGGGGGACACCGGCCGCCAGGACGGAACCATCCACCGCAGGGCTCTGTTCGAATCAGTGGCCCGGCACGCCGGGGAACGAAAGAAGCCCCCGGCCGGTGGCCGGGGGCTTCTCGATGGTGCGCTCAGCAGGATTCGAACCTGCAACCTCTTGATCCGTAGTCAAGTGCTCTATCCGTTGAGCTATGAGCGCAAGGAACGGGCGAACCCGATCTTGCGAAGGTTGGTGCGCTCAGCAGGATTCGAACCTGCAACCTCTTGATCCGTAGTCAAGTGCTCTATCCGTTGAGCTATGAGCGCTCGCCCTGGTGAACGTTGTCTCCGGGGCGTTGCGGGGACAACATTACATGACCTGCGGCGTAGGACGAAATCGGTTGATCCGGGCCCCCGCCGACCCCTTCCGGCCCCGCCGTGGCCACGCTCGGGGCCCGCTCCGGGCCGCACCCGCACCCGCACTGCGCCCGGAAACGCGAAGAGCCCCCGTCGACGAGATCGTCGACGGGGGCTCCCGACTGGCGGAGGCTGAGGGATTTGAACCCTCGATCAGGAATAACCCCGAAACCGCATTAGCAGTGCGGCGCCATAGACCGGACTAGGCGAAGCCTCCCCACATGGATCGCATCCGCGCGAGCGGACCCGTTCCGTGTGTCAGTGATGATGCCACAACCGTGGGGCTCGGCACCAACCACCGCCAACGTTACTAGGCGGGTCGACCCCGCCGCAAAGAAGAATGAGATACTGCCGTCTCCGGAGGAGCTGCCCCGAGCCGAGGAGACCTGTCGACGTGAGCAGCAGGCCGATCCGAGGCGCTGCTCGCCTCGCCGCCATACTCGACGCCCTGCCCGACGCGTTGCTGCTGGTGAACAGCAACGGCACCGTCGTGGACGCCAACAGCGCGGCGGTCCAGGCGTTGCAGGCGCCGGGCACCTCACTGGTCGGCATGGGCGTGCTGGGCCTGCTGCCCGAGTTCGACCCCAGCCGCATCCCCGGCTCGATGCGCCCCGCCACCCGCGACGACGAGGCCCTCGACCGCCCGGTCCGGATGACCGCCCACCGCACCGACGGCACCACCTTCCCGGTCGAGGTCTCCGGCAACGACTTCGCCGACGACGGCGACGGCCGCGGCTACGCGCGCTCCCCGTACGACTCGTACCGCGAGAACTCGCCGTCCTCCTCCGACCTGCTCCTGCTGCTGGTCCGCGACCTCTCCGGCCGGCTCGGCGTCGAGGCCGAGCTGCGCCGCCAGCACAAGCAGACCGAGATGATCCTGCGCGCCGCCGCCGAGGGCGTGCTCGGCGTGGACCTCGAAGGCCGCTGCGTGCTGGTCAACCCGGCCGCCGCGCACATCCTGGAGTACCGGGCGAGCGAGCTGGGCGGGCGCGAACTGCACCCGCTGATCCAGCACTCCCGGGCCGACGGCACCCCGCTGGCGCTGGAGGAGTCGGCGCTGCTGGACACCCTGACCTCCGGCCGCAAGCACCGGGTGCGCGGCACCGTGCTGTGGCGCAAGGACGGCCGGCCGGTCACCGTCGACCTCACCACCGCCCCGGTCCGGGACGGCGACCAGCTGGTCGGCGCGGTGATGACCTTCACCGACCGCAGCCGCGAACTCGCCCTGGTCGCCCGCAACGAGCACCTCACCGCCGTCCTGGAGAGCGAGCTGGGCGGCGCGCTGAACGCGCTGAACCAGCGGCTCGACGCGCTCGCCGCCGACCCGGCCGGCCAGCTCTGGCCGGAGGCCAACTGGACGCTGCGCCGGCTGGCCGCCGAGTGCCGCCGGTTCGGGAAGCTGATCGACGGGGTGCTCGACCACCAGCGCTGCGAGGCCGGCGAGAGCGCCGGCAGCGAGGCCAAGGACGGCAAGGACAGCAAGGACGGCAAGGAGCCCAAGGCCGGCAAGGACGCCAAGGACGGGCGGAAGCCCGCGCCCCGGGTGCCGGTCGGCCTGGACAAGGTGGTCCGCCGGGCCGTCGACGTGGCCGGCGAGCTGGTCGGCCCCGGCCGGGTGCGGTTCTCGGTGCACGCCGCCGCGGTCGAGGTGATCGCCGACGAGCGGCGGCTCGCCCAGGCACTGGCCCACCTGGTCGCCGACGTCAGCGGCATCGGACTGGCCCTGGACCCCCCCGACGCCCCCTCCCCCGGTCTGGCCGTGCCCGGGCTGAACGGCGCCGCCACCCCCGCGCTGCCGCCCGCACCCGACCTGCCGACCGTCGTGCTGGCCGCCGCCCAGCGCGGCGAGGTCGCCCGGGTCGAGATCCGCGGCCCCGGCGTCGGCGGCAGCCCCGTCCACCTGCCGATAGCCCGCGCGGTGGTCGAGCGCCACGGCGGCGTGCTCCAGCCGCACGAGCTGCCCGGCAAGGCCGGCACCACGTACGTCGTCGAGCTGCCGCTGGACCCGGTCGCCGCGAAGGCCGCCGCCGAGCGCGCCGCCGCCGAAGGCCGCTCCGACCGGCCCAAGGAGAGCGACAGCGCCGTCCTGCCCGAGCTTCCGGGCATCCCGCAGCTGCCCAGCAGCGGTGAGAGCACCGAGCCCGCGGCGACCGCCGAACAGCCCGGCGCCGAGGCCCCCGAAGCCCCCGCCGCGGAGCGGGCACCCGCCGAGGAGCCCCCCGCCGAACGGCGCGGCCGCCGAGGCCGACCGGCCGCCGAGGCTCCGGAGTCCGACACCCCCGGCGCCCCAGGCACTCCCGGCGCCCCCGATGCCCCCGACATTCCGGCCGACCAGTGGCCGAACGCCCCCGCCCGGGTCGAGCGGGCCGTCCCCGAGCAGTGGAACGGCACCGGCAACGACCCCGCGTACGGCCGCCAGGGCCTGCCCGGACCGGACGGAGCCCAGAGCGACCCGTGGGGCAAGGACGACGGCCGCTCCGGCCCCGCCTACGCCGTGCCCGTCGAGGGCCACCGGACGCCGCCGAACCGCCCCGGCGGGCGCGAGCCGCTCGCGCTCGGCCCGGCCCCCGCGCCCACCGCCCCGGACGGCACCCCGCCGGACGGCACCCCGACCTCCCCGACCACCGAGGCCGCTCAGGAGCAGGCCCCGGGCGAGACCAAGCACCGGCGCCGCCGCGCGCTGCCCTCGGCCGAGGAGTCCTCCGGCGGCTTCGCCCTGCCCGGAGCGGCCGACGCCCCGGTCTACCCCGGCCTGGAGCACGCCCTGCCGGCCGGTCCCGCGCCCGCGCCGCCCGAACCGGGCGCCACCGCGCCGACCGGACGCCGCCGCCGGCTGGCCGTCCCGCCGGGACCGGACCCGGACGCCCTGGTGAACGCCTCCGCTCCGGCCGGTCCGGTCGGCCAGGTCGAGCACGTCGGCCAGGTCGGCCAGGCGCTGCCCTCCCCCGGCACCGCGCTGGCGCCCGCCCGCGCCGCCCTGCCCGCCGCCGAGGAGCCGTCCGGCCCCCGCCCGGTCGGCACCGGCCTGGGCGAGCTCGCCCCGCCGCGCCAGCTCGGCCCCGCGCCGGTGCCCGCCACCGCGCCGCAGCCGCCCGTACCGGCCGAGGCCCACCGGACCGGACCGCGTCCGATGGCCGAGCTCCCGCCCGCCGACGAGCGGCCCGCCGACGAGCAGCCGTCTGCCCCGACCGGCGAGCTGGCCAACACCCGCCGGCTGCTGGTCTGGCCCGAGCCCGACCCGGCCACCAAGCAGGCCCTCCAGGCGCGCGGCTACCTGCCGGTGATCGTCCGCTCCCGCGAGGAGGTGGACGCCCAGGTCCCCGGCTTCCCCGCCGCCCTCTTCGTCGACCCGCTGACCGGCCCGATCACCCGCACCGCACTCCAGTCGCTGCGCACCGCGGCGCTCAACCGCCGGGTCCCGGTGCTGGTCACCGCCGGTCTCGGCCAGGCCACCCGGGACGCGGCGTACGGGGCCGACCCGGCCGTCCTGCTGCGCGCCCTCGCACCGCGCGACGGTGAGCACCACGCCCCGCGGGTGCTGCTGGTCGAGGGCGACCCGGACATCGCCGCCGCCATGATCAGCAGCCTGGAGCGGCGCGGCATGCACGTCGAGCACGCGGTGGACGAGAACGACGCGGTGGCCCGGGCCAGCAGCGTGCAGCCCAACCTGGTGGTGATGGACCTGCTGCAGATCCGCCGCCGCCGGGTCGGTCTGCTGGACTGGCTGCGCGCCAACGACCGGCTGCACCGCACCCCGCTGGTGGTCTACACCTCCGTGGACCTCGACCCGCGCGAACTGCCCCGGCTGCGCACCGGCGAGACCGTGCTCTTCCTCGCCGAGCGCTCGACCAGCGAGGACGTCCAGTCCCGGATCGTCGACCTGCTCGGGCGGATCGGTGCGATGGGCGAGGCGGGCGTCGCCGCCGCGGGCTGACTCCGTCGTGGGCCGGCTCTGCGGCTCTCGGGCTCTCGGGATCTCCGGCACTCCGGCACTCCGGCCCTTTCGGCCGGTCACTCCTTGCCGAGCACCGTGACGTCCAGCTCCTGCGCCGCGTAGCCGGCCCGGATCACCTTCTTGTCGAACTTGCCGACCGAGGTCTTCGGCACCGACTCCACGATCGCCCAGCGCTCCGGCAGCTGCCAGGAGGCGATCCGCTCGCCCAGGAAGGCCCGCAGCGCCTTCAGGCCGACGGTCGCGCCCGGGCGCAGCACCACGGTCGCCAGCGGGCGCTCGCCCCACTTCTCGTCCGGGACGGCGACCACGGCGGCCTCGGCCACGTCGGGGTGGGCCATCAGGGCGTTCTCCAGCTCGACCGAGGAGATCCACTCGCCGCCGGACTTGATGACGTCCTTGGCCCGGTCGGTGAGGGTCAGGTAGCCGTCCGCGGTGATCGTGCCGACGTCGCCGGTGCGCAGCCAGCCGTCCTCGGAGAACTTGTCGTCCGGGCGGACCGGGTCCTGGCCGGCGCCGCCGTAGTACGCCCCGGCGATCCACGGGCCGCGCACCTCCAACTCGCCCGCCGAGACGCCGTCGTGCGGCATCCGCTCGCCGCCCGGGCCGATCAGCCGGGCCTCGACGGAGGCCGGGAAGACGCCCTGGGTGACCCGGTACGGCCACTCCTGCTCGGGGGTGAGGCCGCCCGGCGGCTGGGCGAAGGAGCCGAGCGGGGAGGTCTCGGTCATGCCCCAGGCGTGCAGCACCCGGATGCCGTGGCGCTCCTCGTAGGCCTTCATCAGCGACGGCGGACAGGCGCTGCCGCCGATGACCACCATGCGCAGGCTGGAGGTGTCGTAGTCGCCCGCGTCGAGTTCGTCCAGCAGGCCGGCCCAGATGGTGGGCACGGCGGCGCTGACGGTCGGGCGGACGGCGGCGATCATCTCGGCCATCGGCTTGGGCTGGAGGAAACGATCCGGCATGAGCAGGTTGGCGCCGGACATGAAGGCCGCGTGCGGGATGCCCCAGGCCTGGACGTGGAACATCGGCACCACCGGCAGCGCGGTGTCGCGCGGGGTGAAGGCGAAGTTGTCGCCGGTGTTCACCTGGAGGCAGTGCAGGTAGACCGAGCGGTGGCTGTAGAGCACGCCCTTCGGGTCCCCGGTGGTGCCGGAGGTGTAGCAGAGCACGGCGGCCCGCCGCTCGTCGATGTCGTGCTGCCACGGGTACTCGGTGGGCCGGCCGGCGATCAGCTCCTCGTAGTCGTGCACCGCGCCCGCGAAGCCGGCCAGCACCGAGCGGTCGCCGGGGCCGCTCACCACGATGTGCTTGAGGGTCGGCGCGAGGTCCGGGAGGACGGCGGCGAGCAGCGGCAGGACGGAGCCGTTGACGATGATCACGCGGTCAGCGGCGTGGTTGACGATGAACGACAGCTGCTGGGAGGGCAGCCGCAGGTTCAGCGTGTGCAGCACGGACCCCATCGCGGGGACGGCGAGGTACGCCTCCAGGTGCTCGGTGTTGTTCCACATCAAGGTGGCCACCCGGTCGTCCGCGGTCACCCCCAGCTCGTCGCGCAGCGCGCACGCGAGCTGCGCGGCCCGCGCGCCGACCTCGGCATAGGTCCGGACGACCGGCCCGGTGCCGTCCCAGGTGGTCACGGTCGAGCGGCCGTGGATCGTCGACCCGTGCTCCAGGATTCGGGCGACGGTGAGCGGTACGTCCTGCATCGTGCTGAACACGGGTCCTCCTCGACCTGGCGGCACTGGGGGCTGCGCCTGCGGCACCTACCGGGCGGTAATGCGCGCGGACGTGCCCGATTGTGCCGCCCCCACCCCCCGCTGTCAGTATCCCGGCCCCGTTGCACGGATCACGGATTCGTCCCGGTTCCGCCCTCCGCCCGCCGCCGCACCCCCTCCGGCACCTCGGCCCCGACCGCGGCGCGATGCCGATCGGTGAAGATCCACACCTGCCCGCAGCCGGCCAACGCCGCCGTCAGCACCAGGGCCGCGAGCGCTCCGCTCCGTCGATGCGACTTCCGATGCCCCGTCACTTCTTCGGCTGCCCACTGGCGGTCGTGAGCACGTTCCTGCGGCCCCCGCGTTCGTCGCTGGGCGCTGTCGGCGCCGGTCCCGGGGACGGGGCCGGTACCGGCGTGCCGGCCTGGGCCACCGGCCCGCCGCCGAAGGCCTCCCAGATCCTGTTCGACACCCGATCCCCCGGTTCTTCCGGTTCCGCGCCGTCCGGACGAACCTATCCGGGGCGCGGGCGGTGATCCGGCGAATCGTCGAACAGACGGCGATGAACGGCTCGGTGCGGCGGCGGGGAGGTCAGGGGAGGTCGGGGCGGGTGAGGCGGAGGGAGTTGGCGGGGTCGGGGAGGTAGGCGGGGTCGAGGGTCCAGCCCTGTTCGGCGGCGATGCGCAGGGCCTGGTGGGCGCCGGCGCCGCGGTAGGTGGCGCGCTTGAGCTGGATGCGGTGCGCGGGGGTCGTGCCGGGCGTGGTGCCGGGGGTACGGGCGGCGGCGGCGCGGATGCGGGTGGCGTCGCGTTCGAGGATGCGGCGGATGTGGCGGTCCCAGGCGGCGGGGCTGTTGGTGAACTCGGCGCGGAAGGCGCGCGGGCCGACGGTCCAGCGGGCGCCCCAGCGGTCCCAGTGGTCGGGCTCGGGGCGGCTCACCCAGCAGGTGAGCAGGCCGTACACCGGGACGTAGAGGACCTGGAGCAGGAGGACGAACGGCAGCAGCGGCGCGAAGCGGACCGGCTGCGGGCCCCACGGGGTGCCGGGGGCGGCGGGCGGGTCCTGCGGGGAGGGGGCGTTCAGGGCGGCCGGGGCGGGGAAGTGGCGGGCGAGGCGGACGTGCCCGGTGTCCGTCCCGGACGCCACGCCGTGCCAGCCGTGCCGCTCCGCGAGCCGGACCACGCCGGCCGCGCCGAGACCGCGGTAGAACCGCAGCGGGAGTCCGACCCGCATCACCCGGCCGAGGTCGGCCCGCACCTCGCCGTCGCCGGCCGCGTGCGCCGCCTCGGCGGCGGCGATCCGGCGGGCCAGGATCGGGGCGACGTAGCGCTCCCAGTGCTCCGGCCTGCCGGAGAGTTCGGCCCGCAGCCGGCGGGGCGGGACGAAGCTGCGGTTGACCTTCAGCCAGCCGTCGGAGTCGGGGCCTCCCCCGCTGTAGTCCGCGAGGAGCAGGACGGCGAAGAGCAGCACCAGGCCGAGGATCCAGAGCGGCGCGTAGATCCACTGGAGGACGAACTGGACCAGCACGGCCAGGCGGTTGCGGCGCGGCGCGGGGCCGGGGAAGCCGCCGGGGCGGCCGGCTCCGGGCTCCGGCGGGGCGCCGAACCGGTCGGCGGCGTACGGCTGTTGGGGGGCGGTGTGGGCCTGGTGGGCCTGTTGCGCCGGGACGGCCTGCGGCTGCCGGGGCGGGTAGGGCTGCAGCGGCGGCACCGGCTGCGCGTACGGATTCTGCGCGTACGGGTTCTGCTCGTACGGGTTCTGCTCGTACGGGTTCTGCTCGTAGTGGTGCTGTCCGTACGGCGGCTGTCCGTACGGGTTCTGCGGTGGCGGCGCGCCGTACCCGCCGGTGCTGCCGCCGTGCCCCTGCCCGTTCGCCATGCCGTTCCCCCGTGCTCGATCGGGGGCCACCCTACCGGCGGGGCTCAGTGGGCGGTCGGGCCGTCCACGTGGTTGCGGTCGACGGTGAGGGTGGCGCCGCCGAAGGTCTCCTCGACGTTCCCGTGGTACTGGTGGACGCGCTGGTGCAAGCTCCAGAGGTCGGGGGCGAGGCCGCCGGAGCCGTCGGTGTCGGCCCGGTCGTCCCAGCGGGCGTACCAGAGCGCGTCGGGCATCGGGGAGCTGCCGGCGCGGGCGGCGGCGGCGAGGTCCGCGATGCCGGAGTCGAGGCTGGAGTAGAAGCCGGAGCGGTAGTCGGCGTCGTGCAGGGCCGCGGTCCAGCCGAGGGTGAAGTCGACCACGGCCTGGCCGCAGGCCGGGTCGCGCATCGGGTAGGCCTCGATGTCCAGGTAGACCGGGCTGCCCTTGGCGAGTCCGAGCGTGTGCAGGGCCCGGGCGGCCTCCTCCGCCTCCTCCCGGCCCTGCTCGGCGGCCTTCGCCGGGTCGATCCGCTTGGGCTTGCGGCCCGGGTCGGCGCACGGCGCCTGCAGTCCGACGTGCACCGGCAGGAACCGCCAGCCCAGCGCCCGCGCCTGGCGCACCCACTCGGCGGTGAGCCGGGGCTGGTCGCAGCCGCGCTGGGAGCCGCTGGTGTAGATGCCGACCGCCCCGTACGGGGAGGCGTCGCGCCAGGTCGTCAGGGTGTCGAGCGACGGTGCGGTGCAGGCGTCGAAGGCGGGGCCGCTCCAGGTGTCGCGGACCCGGGGCGGGCCGGACCGGTCGGGCAGCGTGACGGCCCGGATGCGGGGGGCGGCGACGGCGGCCGGGACGGTGGCTTCGGCGTTCACGCCCGTCCCGTCGGTGGCCAGCAGGAGCACGAGGGCGGCGGCGAGGAGGGCGGCGGGGCGGAGAAGGCGCACCCCGCCTTGATACTGACGGCCCGTCGGGGGCTTGCCGCAACCACGCCGCAGCGCCCGCGCGAGTCCACCCTTTCGGACGCACCCGTCCGCATCCGTCCCGATTTTTGTAACGAGCTTGCCCGTTCATCACTCCTTACGGCAAACTCACAAATATGCCCACCTCCCATACCAGCGAAACCCCTGCCGCCTCGTCGTCGGCCGCCGCCGTCGCCGAGGCCCTGGCCATGCCGCCCGCCCCCAAGGGCGAGCCTGCCGGCGAGCGGGGAAGCTGGCGACGAGGTGGGGCCTCCGGCCCCGCGGCGCCACCCGGGATCGACCCCGGCCGGTCCACCGGCCGGCTCGGCAAGGTCCTGCGGCGCCCGGAGAGGATCCCGGCGCCGCTTCTCTGTCTGACCGCGATGTTCCTGGTGCAGACCGGCATCGCCCTGTCCAAGCCGCTGTTCGGCCCGCTCGGCGTCAGCGGCACGACCTTCCTGCGGCTCGGCTTCGCCGCCGTCATCCTGCTCGCCGTCACCCGGCCCAAGCTCCGCGACAAGCGCCCGCGCGACCTCGTCGCGGCCGCACTGCTCGGCGTGGCCTCGGCCGGGATGACCTTCCTGTTCGCCGGGGCGATCGACCGGCTGCCGATGGGCACCGCCGCCACCATCGAGTTCCTCGGCCCGCTCGCGGTCGCCCTGGTCTTCGCCCGGCGCGCCAGCCACCTGCTCTGGGCGCTGCTCGCGGCCGCGGGCGTGGTGCTGCTGACCCTGCTCGGCGAGGGGGACGGCGGCGGGTCGCTCGACCCGGTCGGCCTGCTCTACGCCTTCGGGGCGGCCGCCTGCTACGCCCTGTACATCCTGTTCACCGACAAGGTGGGCGCGACCTTCCAGGGCTTCCAGGGCCTGGCGGTGTCGATGACGGTCGGCGCGCTGGCGCTGGCACCCTTCGGGCTCGGCCAGGCCTGGGACGGGCTGACCGCGCCCGGCGCCTCGCCACTGGGGCTGCTCGCCGCGGTGGCCGGGGTGTCGCTGCTGCTGCCGGTGATCCCGTACGCGCTGGAGATGACCGCGCTGCGACGGATGCCGCAGCGGGTGTTCAGCGTGCTGGTCAGCCTGGAGCCGGCGGTCAGCGCGCTGGTCGGGCTGGTGGTGCTGGGCCAGCTGCTGGGCGTGCCGCAGCTGGCCGGGATCGGCTGTGTGGTCGCGGCCAGCGTGGGCGCCACGCTGACCGGGCGGCGGTAGCCGCGCCTCCCCGGGGGGAGGCGCGGCCCGGGACGGCCTGCCCCGGGGACGCCCTACGGCCAGAGCAGGGTGCGCGACCACTCCGGGGAACTGACCGGGCCGGTACGGGTGTAGCGCAGCCGGATGTGCCGGCGCTGGGCGTCGCCCTGCCAGAACTCCACCTCGTGCGCCCACAGGGTGTAGACCGCGTGCCCCGGCGCGACCGCGTCCGGGTACGTCTCCAGCCGGCGACGGGCGACCGCCTCCGCCTCGTCGTACTCGTCGACCGAGCCCAGCGGCTCGCTCTGCCGCCCGACCAGCGCGCCGACCCGGGCGGCGGGCGAGCGGGTGGCGAACTCGGCGGCGGCGACCAGGTCGGCGGCCCGCTCGACGGTGCCGCGCACCCGGACCTGGCGGCCCAGCTGCGGCCAGTAGACGGTCAGCGCGGCGGCCGGGTGACCGGCGAGCTGACGGCCCTTGGGGCTGTCGGCGGCCGCGGAGAAGTTCCAGCCGGTGCCGGCCGCGTCGACGTCGCGCAGCACCAGCACCCGGGCGTCCGGCATGCCGTCGGCGTCGACGGTCGAGAGGGTGAAGGCCTGCGGGTCCAGTACCCCGGCGTGCAGCGCGGTGGCGAGCCAGTCCACGAACAGCGGGCCGGGCTCGGTGGGGGCGGCCGCATGGTCGAAGGAGGGCAGCGGGCGGGCCATCGGCGGACGGCCGAGCAGCAGTTCGGGGACGGACCTGGGCCCGGACCGGTGCTCGTGGACCGGCTCGGCAGACGGCTCCGGGCGCGTGTCCGCCGCGGGCTCCGGTGCAGGCCTGGCCTCGCCCGGGCCCGTCAGGCCCTCCTCCTCCGCCGCCATCGCGCACCCTTCCTTCCGATTGCCGCGGTCGCCGCCCCGGCCGGGCCGGCCCTTCGGGCCCGGGCACGTGGTGCGCTGTCGGAGCGCAACCGTACCGCCGTGCACCCACGGCTCCGGGCGCGGGCCCTCGGTGGACGGTTCCGGGCAGGGCGGCGGGCGGTTCCGGGGGCGGGCGGCGGGCGGTTCCGGGGCGGGCGGCGGGCGGTTCCGGGGCGGGCGCCGGACGCGCCGGCACCGGCACCGGCACTGACACCGGCACCGGCACCGGACACACTCGTGGGCGGTGCCGCCATCGGCACCGCCCACGAGGCCGGTTTCGCGGTGACCCTTTCCGCGGCCGGTCGAATGCGCTGTTCCCTCTGCTGTACTGCGGTGGTACCTCGGTTTCCGTTACAACCGTTCCAACCGATCCGACCGTTCCGACCCGGTCCGGGCCCGTCCGCGGCTGCTCAGCTCAGCCGCGCCACCCACGTCCGGCGCCCCCGCCTTCCGTGGTGCCCGGTGCCGCATCACGGCGGTCAGTTGAAGGTCGGGGCGACGACGACGTTGACGTCCTTGTTGCCCTGACCGGCCTGGACGTTCCCCGCGTTGTCCTTCACCGCGACGGTGTTGTCCTGGTTCGAGCCGCCGGAACCGGTGGCGGTCTGCTGGGTGGAGACGTAGTTGCCGTCGACCCCGCCGAACACGTTGCCGGTACCGGTGTTGGAGACCGCTCCGGCGTTGGAGCCGCCCTCGGCACCCGCGCCGTCGTCGGCGGCGGCACCACCGGCACCGGCCAGCAGCAGACCGGCCGCGAGTGGGCCGGCGAACAGTAGTCCGGCTGTTCGACGGGTATGGCTGCGAGCCATGAATGCCTCCAAGGAGCTGTTCACCGGGCAATGGTCGATCAAGGTGCGCAAGGTTCGTCGACCGGACGAACACCTGCGGGCTGCGACGCCGGAACACAGCCTTCCGCAACAAATCGACAAAGCACTAGCTCCCACAGCGATTTTCCCCCGTTAGCGTGATATCCAGCCGTACGGCGCATGGCCGCCGCGAAACCGGACCATGCGTCGATGCACCCCGTCCGAGCTGGGAATTCACCCGGACGGCCGAGGATCGGGGCAGCTCGGCGAGCGGCGCAAACGGCGTCACACGGTCCGCCGGTCGCACCACCCCGGCGCATGCGAACCCGTGAACGCGCCCCCGAAAAGTTCGATCACCCTTCCATGTCGACTTTCCGACCATTCACAGACCATCGGAATGTCATACCAGGGCGGCGGGAGTGAAGGCTCCGCCTGATCCGACGAGATGACTCAGTGGAAATCAGATCATCTTGCCGGGATTCAGAATTCCCAGCGGATCGAAGACCGCCTTCAGCTGCCGCTGCAGGTCCAGTGCCACCGGGCCCAGCTCACGGGCCAGCCAGTCCCGTTTCAGCAGCCCCACCCCGTGCTCCCCGGTGATCGTGCCGCCCAGCTCCAGCCCGAGCGCCATGATCTCGTCGAAGGAGCGCTGGGCGCGGGCCGTCTGCTCCTCGTCCGAGGCGTCGAAGATGACGATCGGGTGGGTGTTGCCGTCCCCCGCATGACTGACCACCCCGATGGTCAGCCCGTGCCGCTCGGCGATCGCCGCGACACCGTTCAGCATCTCCGCCAGCCGGGAACGCGGCACGGCCACGTCGTCGATCATCGTGGTGCCCAGCCGGTCCAGCGCGGGCAACGCCATCCGCCGGGCGGCCAGCAGCAGATCGGACTCCGCCTGGTCCTCGGCCGGCACCACCTCCGTCGCCCCGGCCTCCCGGCACAGCTCCGCGACCCGCGCCAGCTCGGCCACCCGGTCCGGCCCGTCGAAGGCCACCAGCAGCAGCGCCCGGGTGGACTCCGGCAGGCCCATCCGACCCAACTCGTTGACGGCCCGCACCGAGACCGCGTCCATCAGCTCCATCAGCGACGGGGTCAGACCGCGCGCCATCACCTCGCAGACCGCCGCCCCGGCCGCGTCCGCACTCGGGAACTCCGCCGCCAGCGCCAACTGCGGAGCGGGCGCCGGCCGCAGCGACAGAACCGCCCGGACCACCACACCGAGCGTCCCCTCCGAGCCGACGAACAGCCTGGTCAGGTCGTACCCGGCCACGCCCTTCGCCGTCCGGCGCCCGGTGGACAGCAGCCGCCCGTCCGCCAGCACCACGTCCAGCCCGAGCACGTACTCGCTGGTGACGCCGTACTTCACGCAGCAGAGCCCGCCCGCCCCGGTACCGATGTTGCCGCCGATCGTGCAGGACTCCCAGCTGGACGGGTCCGGCGGATACGAGAGCCCCAACTCCTCGACAGCACGGGAGAGTTCGGCATTCACCACCCCCGGCTCGACCACCGCGATCCGGTTCACCGGGTCGATCTCCAGGATCCGGTTCAGCTTCACCAGCGACAGCACGACGCAGCCGTCCACCGCGTTCGCCGCGCCCGACAGCCCGGTCCGGGCCCCCTGCGGCACCACCGGCACGCGCAACTCGGTCGCGGTGCGCAGCACGTGCTGCACCTGCTCGACCGTCTCCGGGAACACCACCACCGCGGGTTGCCCGGCCGCGCAGAAGCCCGCCATGTCGTGGCGGTACGCGGCGGTCACGTCCGGGTCCACCACGACGGCCCCCGCCGGGAGGCCCTGCGCCAGTCGGTCCGTCAGATCACTCATCGCCGCCTCCACTCGCCGCCCGCCCGCCTCCACCTCCGCACTCTGCCCGGACGACCGGGGCCGGGCAAGTGGGCCGCGGGGCGGTTGGGGAACAGGAGGCGAACGGACGGAGGGACACGGGGTGGCTCAGGCCCGGCGGAGGGCCGGGGTGGCCAGGGCGGCGAGCCCGGCGGCGGCGGTGGCCAGGGCGCAGAGCAGGGTGGGCAGGGCCGCGCCCGCCGCGTCCGCGAGCAGGCCCAGCAGGGAGTTCGAGAGCACCAGTGCCAGGCTCTGCACGAGCGTCAGCAGTGCCTGGACCCGGGAGAGATGGGTCGGCGGCGCGCCGGTCAGCACGAGCGGGCCGAGGTGGCAGGCGAACAGCCCCGAGCCGAGGCCCGCCACCGCGCTGCCGGCCACCGCCGCCACCGGCCCCGCGGCCGACGCCAGCAGCGCGATCCCCACCGAGGCCGCGCAGAGCCCGGCCGCCGCCCCCACCCCCGCCCGGGGCAAGGTGCCCCGCCGCGCGATCAGGCCGGCCACCACCAGCACCCCGGCCGCCTGACCGCCGCCCACCAGTCCCGCCGTCCCGGCCGCCCAGCCGTGTGTCCGGGCCAGCAGCGGACCGAGCAGTGCCACCACCGGCAGCAGCGCCCCGGCCGCAGCGCCGGTGAGCAGCAGGGCGGCCCGCAGCAGCGGGTCGGCCACGGCGAGCCGGACGCCGGACGCCGCCTCGCGGAGCAGTCCGGCCCGCGGACCGGACGGCCCGTCCTCCGGGGGCCGCACCCGCAGCAGGACCAGCAGCACGACCCCGAAACTCGCCGCGTCCGCCAGCGCCGCGCCGGACAGCCCACCGGCCGCGACCAGCAGGCCTCCCAGCGGTGCGCCGAGCAGGACGGCGCTCTGCCCGGCGGCCTGCCGCAGGGCGAGCGCCCGGGGCAGCCGGTCCGCGGGCACCAGCCGGCGGGGCATCGAACCGCCGGCCGGGAGGTAAAAAGCGTCGACCGTCCCGATCACGGCCGCCGCCGCGACCAGCAGCCACAACGGCGTCCCCCGGGAGGCCGCCACCAGGGCCAGCGCACCGGTCGCGACCAGCATCACCGTGTCCCCGGCGAGCATCACCCGACGGGCGCCGAAGCGGTCCGCGACCGCGCCGCCCAGCAGGACCAGCGCGGTGCGCGGCACCGTGATCGCCGTCAGGACCAGCCCGGCCGCACCGCCGCCGTGCGCGGAGGCGGCCCAGCCGAGGGCGAAGTACAGCGCGGCGTCACCCAGCAGTCCGGCCTGGACACCGGCCAGCCAGAGCAGGTACCTCCGCGGCAGCGCGGCCCGCGGAGCGACAGTGGCAGTGGCAGTGGTCATGCCGGGCGACGCTAGGGCCCTCGACCCGGTCGAGGGCAAGCGCGGCTACCGCCGGACCACCGGCTCCTGCAACTCGGTGACCCACCCGGCCCGGTCCTCCGGGCACTCCAGGTACAGCTCCCGGGCGTAGCCGGCCGAGCGGTAGCCGTTCTCCTCGATGAAGCGGGCCAGTTCCTGGCCGGTGCCCAGCACGTCGTCCATCGGGCCGCGGTGCACGATCGTCGCCGCCTCCTCGATCGGCGGCAGGTCGAGCACCTCGAAGTCGTGCTCACCCGGCCGCACCGACGGGCCCACCGGGACGGCCACCAGGACCAGCACCGAGCCGTCGCCCTCCGGCGCGTCCTGGTAGCGGGCGACGGACGGGCCGGCCGCCTCGACCCCGGCCGCGGCCAGCCTCCGGCACAGTTCGGCGAACAGCGGCCCGATCACCGGGCCGATGTCCTCCGGCTCGTAACTCGCGGCCGCACCGGCCAGTTGGGCCACCCGGACGGACGGCACCCGCTTCACCACGACATCGTGTGCGGACATGGTCCCCTCGCTCTCGATCGTCCGGAGCCTCGCCTCCACCCGGGCCAGCCGCAGCTCGTCGGCGGCGATCGCCTCGGCGAGCTGGGCCCGCCGCAGCCGCAGCATGCCGCGCAGTTCGGCCGCGTCCACCTGCTCGTCCAGGACGGCGCGCACCTGCTGCAGGGTGAAGCCGAGCTCCTTGAGCGCGATCACCCGGTTGAGCCGGGCCAGTTGGGACGCCTCGTAGGAGCGGTACCCGCTGACCGGGTCCACCCGGGCGGGCCGCAGCAGCCCGATCGCGTCGTAGTGGCGCAGCATCCGTACCGACACCCGGCCGTGGCTGGCGAAGTCTCCGATGTTCAACATGATGCGCCCACTCCATCCCCTGCCACCGTGTCAGGGTCAACCCGGCCGCCCGGGAAACACCGAGGGCGGGTGCCGAGCGAACTCGGCACCCGCCCTGAGCAGGTGGTTCTCCTACCGGCGGAGAGCGTGGGATTCGAACCCACGGTACGGGGTCACCGCACGACAGTTTTCAAGACTGTTCCCTTAGGCCGCTCGGGCAGCTCTCCAGGCGGAGGTCAGCCTAACGGGTCCGGCGGGGTTCGGCGCACACGTTTCGGTGCGGGCGGGGGTCACGACTGGTCGCCCTCGCGCTGACCGAGGGTGACCTTGGTGTTGAAGGTCTGGCCGTTGCGGGTGTACTCGACGTCGACGGTCTCGCCGGGCTTGTGCGTCCAGATCCGGCTGACCAGGGCCGGGCCGTTGTCGATCGGCACGCCGCCGAGCTTGGTGATGACGTCGCCCGGCTTGAGGCCGGCCTTGTCGGCCGCGCCGCCGGGGGTGACGGCCGGCTGGCCCTGGATGTCCTTGGTCTGGATCTGCGCGCCGTCGCCCTTGTAGTCGTCGTTGCGCAGCACGTCGAGCTTGGCGTAGACCGGCTTGCCGGTCTTGATCAGGGTGTCCGCGACCCACTTGGCCTGGTTGATCGGGATGGCGAAGCCCAGGCCGATGCTGCCGGCCCGGCCGTTGGCGGAGGCGTTGGACTGGATCGCCGAGTTGATGCCGATCACCGCGCCGCCGGAGTCGAGCAGCGGGCCGCCGGAGTTGCCGGGGTTGATCGAGGCGTCGGTCTGCAGGGCGTTCATGTACGAGGCCTGCGAGCCGGTGTCGTCGCCGGAGGCCACCGGGCGGTCCTTGGCGCTGATGATGCCGCTGGTGACGGTGGACTCCAGGCCGTACGGCGCACCGATCGCGACGGTGGCGTCACCGACGTTGACCTTGTCGGAGTCGGCCAGCGGCAGCGGGGTCAGCTTGCTCTTCGGCGGGTTGTCGATCTTGACCACGGCGACGTCGTAGCCCTCGGCGTGGCCCAGGACGGAGGCGCTGTAGGAGCTGCCGTCGGCGAACTTGACGGTCAGTTTGCCGCCGTTGAGGGTCGGCGCGACCACGTGGTTGTTGGTGAGGATGTGGCCCTCGGTGTCGAAGACGAAGCCGGTGCCGGTGCCCGACTCGCCGTTGCCCTGCGCCTTGATGGTGACGACGCTGGGCAGCGCCTTCTGCGCGATGGCGGCGATCGAGCCGGGGGCGGGCTCGTTCTTCTGGGTGTCGCTGGCCTGCACGGTGGTGCTGCGGTGGTCGTTCGCGGAGCTGCCCCTGTCGGCACTGTCGGTGGCGGTCACGCCGAGCACGCCGCCGGCCACACCGGCGACCAGCGCGACGGCCGCGATCAGGGCGACCAGGCCTCCGCGCTTCTTGCGCGGGCCGCCGGGGCCGACCGGACCGCCGGGGTGGTCCGCCGGGTAGCCGAGCGGGCCCGCCGGGCCGCCGGGGTAGCCCGCGCCGCCGGAGGTGGAGTCGTGGGTGGGGCCCCAGCCGCCGAGCGGCTGACCGGCCCCGAAGGGGTGGTGGCCGTGCGCGGCGGGGGCGGCGGGCGCGACCGGAGCGGCGCCGTAGCCCTCGTGCGCGACGGGGGCGGCCGGAGCGGCGCCGTACCCCTCGTGCGCGCCGGCCGCCGGGACGCCGTGGGTCGGGGTGGCGTACGGGTTGTCGGCCGGCGGCAGCGCCGGGGCGGCGGGGGCCGCGGCCGGGGCGGGCGCGGCGGGCGGGGCCACCGGAGCCTGCGGGGCGGGCGGCAGGACCGGCGGCGGTGCGTCGATGTAGCCGGTGACCGGGTCGACGGCCGGCTGCTCGGCGGCGGGCGCCGCAGGGGCCGCGGGGGCCTCCGGTGCGGGCACCTTGGTGAAGGCGACGGTGGGCTTGTGCCCGCCCTCGGCCGGGACACCCTCGGCCGCGACGGCGTCGACGGGCGGTGCCGCCTCGACGGGGGCGGCCTCGACGGCGCCCGACTCCGGCTCGGGCACCCGCCGGAAGGCCATGGTCGGCTGGTGCCCACCCTGAGCGGGGCCTTCGGAAGCGGACTCGGCCGCCCCCGGCCCTGCGGGCTGCTCCCCCTGCGGCCCGGTGGGCCCAACCTCGCGCTCGGTGCTCACGGACGACCTCCATAGCTGGCAGAACCAAGGACCATAGTTTTTCGCACTGTCGATTCGATTGCCGTAAGGACCCCTCTGAAGAACTCATAAGAATCCTTAGCCGGCGCAGACGCCGACACCCGACGCCGGCACCGACGCGGCACCGACGCGGCACCGACGGCCGAGGCTCCCCTCCCCCGCCGGGCGTCCCGCGATGCGGACCGCACACCCTCGGCCTTGGGCGTTCGCCCCCGTGCCGGTTAGCCTGTCGCTCCAAACTGACACGCGGGAGCTTGGACCCACCAGGCTGAGAGTGCGCATGTCGACCGTACGCCACACGAGTGACGGACGGTCGAGGGGGCGCTGACCGCCGGAACCTGTCCGGGTAATGCCGGCGTAGGGAGTATCGGCCATGCCGCCTGCTTCGCCATCCTCTTCTTCGGGCGCGAACGTTCCCGCCCCCGGTGCGGACGCCTCCGCCGCGGGCGCGACCGCCGTCCTGGAGCGCCCCGAGCACGTCGAAGCGCCCCTGGTGCTGGACACCGAGCCGCCGCGCACGCTGCGCTTCCGGGACCACTTCGCGCTCTGGATGAACCTGGGCGTCAGCCTGATCGGCTTCTCCACCGCCGCCACCGTGCTCGGCGCCCCCGGCAGCGAGCTGTCGCTGGCCGCCGCGGTGACCGCGATCACGGTCGGCACGGCGGTCGGCACCGCGATGCTCGGCGTGGCCTCGCTGATCGGCGCCCGCACCGGCGCCCCCGCGATGGCGAACCTGCGCGGGCTGTTCGGCACCCGGCTGTCGTACCTGCCGACGGTGCTGAACATCGTGCAGTGCATCGGCTGGGGCGTGTTCGAGCTGCTGACCATCTCGGCGGGCGCGCAGACCGTCGTGCACACCACCGGCTACCGCTGGCTGTTCGTCCTGCTCGCGGGCGCGCTGACCACGGCGCTGACCATCTGGCCGCTGGGCTCGATCGCGGTGCTGCGCCGCTTCGTGGCCGGGGCGGTCGCGGTGGCGATGGTGTACTTCACCGTCCAGCTGGGCCGCCAGGGCGTGCCGGACCCGGGGGCCGGCAACTGGCACGGCTTCCTGGGCGCCACCGACGCGATGATCGCGGTGTCGGTCTCCTTCGTCCCGCTGGCCGCCGACTACACCCGGCACTCGCGCACCCCGCGCTCGGCGTTCTGGGGCAGCTTCTCCGGCTACACGATCGCCCAGGTCTGGTGCTACGTGCTCGGCCTGATGGCGCTGCTGCAGTCGGAAGGCGATCCGAACCGGATCTTCGACTCCTTCCTCGGGGTCTGGGCCGGCTGGCTGTTCCTGCTGGTGCTGGTGCTGCGCGAGACGGACCAGTCCTTCGCCAACGTGTACTCGACGGCGATGTCGGTGCAGAACCTGCTGCCGAAGGTGGACCGCCGGGTGCTCTCCGGCGCGATCGGCGTGCTGACCACCGTGCTGGCGCTGCGGATCGACGAGTTCACCGACACCTACTACGGCTTCCTCGGTCTGATCGGCTCGGTGTTCGTGCCGCTGCTGGCGGTGCTCGTGGTGGACTACTTCCTCGGCGCCGGACGGCGCGGCTGGAACCTCTCCGCCGACGCGCCGTCCCGCTGGCCGATGCTGCTGCCGTGGGCCCTGGGCTTCGCGGTCTACCAGTTCATCGCGCCGACCAAGGTGGCCGGCTGGTGGACGGACTTCTGGACCTCGGCCCAGGAGTCGCTGCACTTCACCCCGCAGGAGTGGACCTCCGCCTCGCTGTTCGCCTTCCTGGTGCCCGCCCTGGTCACCTGGGCGCTCACCCCGCTCTCCCGCCGCGCCGACCGGCACTGAGCGAGCCCGCCCCGCACCGGGCGAAGCGGGGGCGGCCCGGCCCCCGCGGGCCCGGCCGGGACGGCCCCGCGGGAAGGAAGACGGCCCCACAGGTTGGGGCCGTCTTTGTCCGCGCTTCACCTGTGCCGCCTATCGTTGGGCCTGTGACCAGCCCAGACCTGTCCTCGCCGGCGGCGCGCACCGTGCCGTCCGTCCAGGTGATCGCCCACCGCGGTTCCTCCCACGCCCTGCCCGAGCACACCCTCGCGGCCTACCGGCGCGCGCTCGACGAGGGCGCCGACGCGCTGGAGTGCGATGTCCGGGTCACCGCCGACGGCGCGCTGGTCTGCGTGCACGACCGCCGGATCGGCCGGGTCTCCAACGGCCGGGGCACCGTCTCGGCGATGACCCTCGCCGAGTTGGAGGCCTACGACTTCGGCGCCTGGAAGACCGGCCGCCCCAGCGTCGACCCGGAGCTGCGCGGCGTGCTGCGGCTGGAGCGGCTGCTGGAGCTGGTGGTGGAGTGCGGCCGCCCGGTGGACCTGGCGATCGAGACCAAGCACCCGGTGCGTTTCCGCGGCCGGGTGGAGACCGAGCTGCTGCGGACGCTGGAGCGGTTCGGGATCGGCGCGACCCGGGGCGGCGACCGCCCGTCCGCCCGGATCATGAGCTTCTCCTCGATCGCGCTGAACCGGGTGGCCGCCGCCGCGCCGCAGTACCGGCGGGTGTTCCTGTTCGAGCGGACCCTGCCGCTGCTCGGCCGGCTGCGCGAGGGCTCGCCGCTGCCGGGCGGGGCGCGGATCGCCGGCCCGGGCATCGAGCTGGTGCGGGCCCGCCCGCAGCTGGTGACCAGGCTGCGCGAGCTGGGGCACGAGGTGCACGTGTGGACGGTGGACGAGCCGGCCGACGTCGAGCTCTGCCTGGAGCTCGGGGTGTCCGCGATCATCACCAACCGGCCCGCGGAGGTGCTGGCGCAGCTCGGCCGGTGATCCGCCGGCGCGTCCGGGGCCGCACCCGCCCGGGGCCGCACCCGCCCGAACCGGTCGCCCCGTCCGGTCACTTGTGTCCGGACGGCCCGGTCGGATCCTCCCGATCCGATCACTCCGGTCCGATCACTCTGGTCGGCAGTCAAACCTTCCTCACGCGAAATTGCCGGAATTCTTGCATCCGGGCGACAGAGGGTGAGCACGGAATGACCTGATGTCGACCGTCGGTCGCCGCACTCGAAATGGGCTCGCGGGATCGTCCGGTGCTCGTTTCCGACGCATTACCAAGGGGCATCTCTCCCTCGGCATACGCTGAAGGAGGTCCGGGGGTGGCGTTGATGGTGGCGCGTGAAGTGCCGACTTCATCGACCATGGCAGTGCCGCACGGCCCAGCGAGTGTCGGGGTCGCACGGCGCCGACTGCGTCGAGATCTGGGTGACCGGCAGATACCGGAACCGGTCATCGATGATGCTGTTCTGATCCTTTCCGAGCTGTTGAGCAACGCCTGTCGATACGCCCGTCCGCTCGGCCCGCTGCCGGCCCTGGGCCGCAGCGGCCGGGCCGAGGTGCTCGGGCAGGTGCTGGTCGGCGTCCCGTCCGGGACGCGCGCCGCACCCGCACCGGGCGGCCGGGAGTCCGCCGAGGGCTCGGACGAACCGGACGGCGGCGTGCTGGTCCGCTGGCAGATGCACGCCGACGGGGTGCTCACCCTGGAGGTCACGGACGGCGGGGCGACCACCCGGCCGCTGCCCGCGAGTCCCTCGCTGACCTCGCGCGGCGGCCGCGGCCTGAGCATCGTCGACCAGCTGGCCAGCGACTGGGGCGTGCGCGACGCCCCCGGCGAGGTCACGGTCTGGGCGGCGCTGCCCGCCCGGGCCCGGCACGCCCGGCGCACCGGGGGCGATGCCCGTAGCGCGTGAGCCGGGCGCGGGGAATGTGTCGTTAGGCTTCCCGGAACACAGGACCACCGTTTCCGGGAGAGCCGCAGCATGGGCAAGAAGGCCGCCAAGAAGGCGCCGCAGCGCCAGTCCACCACCGCCGTCACGGGCGAGATCCCCGTGGTCGGGGCCCGCGAGGACTGCCCCTGCGGCTCCGGCCGCCGGTACAAGGCGTGTCACGGCCGGGAGGCCTCGCACGCGGTGCAGGAGCTGGTGCACCGCCCGTTCGAGGGCCTGTCGGGCGAGGCCGACTGGGTGGCGCTGCGCGAGCTGGTGCCCGCCGCCACGGTGCCGCTGACGCTGGCCGCCGGGGTGGCGGACGGCGCCACCGGTGACGTCCCGTCGGTGACCCTGGCCACCGTGCTGCCGCTGGCCTGGCCGGCCCTGCGCCGCCAGGACGGCTCGATCCTGCTCGGCCTGCAGACCCAGTCCGCCTCCGGCGACCTCAGCCGCGACCTCGCGGACGCCCTGGAGCTGGCCCTGGCCACCGAGCCGGGCAGCCCGGTGCCGGCCCGCCGGACCGTCCCGGGCGGGCGCCGCCTGCAGGACCTGCTGGACGCCGGGGCCGCGTTCACGCCCACCGTGCACACCGGCTTCGAGTTCTGGCTGGAGGACGCCGAGGCCGCCACCGGCGAGGTCGCCGCTTCCCTGGAGCGCGCCAACGCCTCGGCCATCCCGACCGAGAAGCTCGCCGGCGTGGACTCCGCCTACTGGTGCGGCACTCCGGACAAGAACCACCTTCGCTGGGTGATGACCGTGCCGGAGGAGCAGCTGCTGGACGCGCTGGCCCGGCTGAACGCGGCCGGCGAGGCCTCGCTCGGCGCGGACACCCGCCTGGTGGGCTCGTTCCGCGCGCACGGCCTGACCGTCCCGGTGTGGGACCTCCCGCTCGCGATGACCGCCGCCGACTGCGAGAAGCCGGCCGCCGAGTTCGCCGAGCGGCTCGCCGCCGTGCTCGCCGACGGGACCCCGCTGAACGCCGAGGAGCGGCGCGCCCGCGCGAACCTGGTGAACCGTCAGGTCACCCTGAACTAAAGCGCGCAGGATCCGCGTGATACGCGTCACATTGTCGCGGTGAACGCGCAATTTCCGGGCGTGGAGGGCGTCTTGGAAATTGGCGCGGGCGCAGATCCTTGTTACTGTCTAAAGAGTCCGGCCGCTGGTGCATCCCCCGTCGCCAGCGGCCGGATCTTTTGTTTTTCCGGAACGCCCCGGTGAACGCCCCGGTGAAGGCCCCGACGGAGGCCCCGGCGCGAGCCCTCCCACAAGCCCCGGCGCCCCGCCCGGCACCTGCGGTCCTCAGTAGGCCGAGCGTCCGCTGTCCAATCGGACCGCCGCCTCCACCAACTCCCCCAGCAGCGGCCCGACCTGCGGCAGCCAGACCCCGCCGCCGGCGCCCGGCCGCGGTGCCAGCACCCAGCGCACCCTCCCCCGGCCTCCGGCCGCGGCGACCCCCGCGGCCGCGCCGCCGGGCGGCAGCGCCAGGAAGCCACCCGGCCCGTGATAGCGCAACGAGCCTGGCACCCAAGGGAGTTGGGCGAGCATCTCACCGAGCACGTCCAGCGAGTACGGGGCCACCAACAGCGCGTAGCGGCCCGGCATCGCCAGCACCGGTCCGAGCGGCAGCCGCAGCGCGCCCAGGTAGACCAGCGCCCGGGCGCCGGCCGCCGCGGGCAGGCTGACCGCCGAGACCGTGGAGCCGGTGGCGGCCAGCACCGGCGCGTCCGGGCTCTGCCGCTCCCACCACCAGCGCACCATCCGGGCGTCCGTGGTGGCGGCCAGCAGCGAGGGGTCGTGGGGGTGCGCGCCGGGGACGGTGCAGTCCAGGTCGCCGCAGGAGCACCGGCCGTCGCGCAGCACGGCGCCCGGCACCACGGGCCAGCGGTGGTCGACGGCGGCCGCCAGGGCCGCGGCGAGCCGGGCGGAACGCTCCTCCGACCGGTCCTTCGGATTCTCACGCATGGCGCTCGTTCCTTTCCCTGACCGCTCGGTTCGCTCCGCCCCGCCGGCGTCCGTCGGGATCCTCCGTGCGGGCCCCCGCGGCACGGTCCCCGGGCGGCGCGGCGCGGGGCGGGCGGCAGGGCGGGCGGCGCGGCTTCGACGTGGAGCGGGTGTGGAGCACGACATGAAAGGGCCGCGCACCGGCACAGCCCTTGGAACGAGAATCCCGTACGCGACGGATGGACGCCGCCCGGGCACGCTTGGTTCCACCGTACGAGTGAGAGAGTTCCGGCCAGCCCGGCTCACGGGCGGCACGGACATACGATCCGGACGGCCGCCCGGGCCGTCCTCCCGGTTCTGCCCGTTCGCGGCCCGCTCCATGCCTCCCGGCCCGACCGGCGCGTGTACCAACCCCGCGCGCCCCCCGACCGGGTCGCGATGGATGTGGAACAGGCCACCGCGTCGTCCTGGATCTGGACATGCCCCGAATGGCCTGTGTAGAAGTGGTGGCATTGCTGTCGATCAATGACGAGTAGTAGCGAATCGAGGCGAAACGCGCCCTAAGGCCGTGCTCGCTCCACATTGGCCGTATCTGGGGGTTTCGCATGGCACGTAGCACCGCGTCAGGAGTGACGGCATGAACGAGTCCCACCCGTCGACGGCCCTCCCGTCGACGACGACCGCCGAGCCGGGCGAACCCGGCTGCGCAGGCGGGCTCACCGTCCTCGACCTGCCGGACCTGCCCGGCCCCGTCGACGCCCTGGACGGCACGACGGACGCCCGCACGGCGCCGTCCGCCGCCGTGCAGGACCGTTTGGCCGGACGCCTGTCCGAAATCACCAGCCTGCACGAGCACACCGAGCGGCTCGCCCGCACCCGCGGCCTGGCCGCCACCCTGGACACCGTCCTCGCCTCCGGCGCCGCCCTGCTCGGCGCCCGGCGCGGCGTGCTGGTCACCAGGCGGCCCGGCGGCGGTCCCGGACAGCCGGTCGGCTTCGGCCTCGACCGCGCCAGCCTCGGCGCCCTGGAGACCGTCCCGACCGAGCAGAGCCTGCTGGCCCGGCTGCTGCGCGAACGGGACCGGCCCGCCCGGCTGCACTCCCGCGACCTCGCCGAGGACCCGGCCATCGGCGCCCGGCTGCGCGAACTCGCCGTCCACCTCGGCCTCGGCGGCGCCTACGGCCTGCCGCTCGCCACCGCCGAGGACGGCCCGCTCGCCGCCGCCCTCTGGTTCTACGACGAGCCCGCCGAACCGACCGAATGCCAGCGCGAACTGGCCCGCCACTACTGCGAGATCGCCGCCCCGCTGCTCGCCAAGCAGCTGGAGGCGGACCGGATCTCGCGCACCACCGAGGCGCTGCGCCGCGGCCTGCTGCCGGACCGCCTCCCCCAGGCCGCCGGACTGCGGCTGGCCGCCCGGCTCGTCCCCGCCGGGCTGGAGCGCTCCGCCGGCAGCGACTGGTACGACGCGATCCCGCTGCCGGACGGCACCATCGGCCTCACCGTCGGCTCCGTCTCCGGCGACGGCCCCGGCGCGGGCCCCGGCTCCGCCCCCGGCGCGGCCGCCGCGATGGGCCGGGTCCGGGCCGCGCTGCGGGCGTACGCGGTGCTGGAGGGCGAGGACCCGGTCTCCGTCCTGGGGGACCTGGAGCTGCTGCTCAAGACCACCGAGCCGAGCCGCTCCGCCACCGCCGTCTACGCCTGGGTCGAGCCCGAGGAGCGCCGGATCACCCTGGCCGGCGCCGGGCACTGCCCGCCGGTCCTGGTCGGCCGGCACGGCGCCGAGTTCGTCGAGACCTCGCTCTCCGCCCCGCTCGGCATGCTGGCCTGCTGGGAGGCCCCCGGGGTGGAGTTCACCGCCGAGCGCGGCGACACCCTGCTGCTCTACACCGAGGGCCTGGCCCGCCGCTTCGGCCCGACCCTGCACGCCGGGCAGGCCAACCTGCGCCGCGCCGCCGCCGACGCCCCGCGCGACGTGCGGATCGACCCGGACCGGCTCTGCGCCCACCTGCTGGCCGTCTGCCCGGCCCCGCCGGCCGCGGGCACCGCCACCGACGACCTGATGCTGCTGGCGGCCCGCTTCGAGTGAAGGTTCGGACCCGAAAGGGGCGGGCGGCCCGGCGTCCGTACCATGGACGCACGGCCGCCCGCGCGTGTCGCGATCCGACACCTCCCCCGAGGGGCGGCGGTACCACCCCCCAAGGAGGCGTTGCACGTGACCGAGGACCGTACCCCCGCGGTGGCCGAGAACCCCGAGGCCGAGGGCGGCGAGGAGCCCGAGCAGCACAAGGGCCGCAAGAACGGTCTCTACGGCGAGATCTCCGACGAGCTGGCCGCCTCGATGAAGTCCGGCTGGGCCGACACCGAGCTGCACGGCCTCTCCCCCGTCGCCCAGGCCCCGTACGCGGCCGAGCGCCGCGCCGCGCTCTCCGCCGCCTTCCCCGGCGAGCGCCTGGTCGTCCCGGCCGGCAACCTGCGGGTCCGCTCCAACGACACCGACTACGCGTTCCGCGCCTCCAGCGAGTACGTCCACCTCACCGGTGACCAGACCGAGGACGCGGTGCTGGTCGGCGAGCCGACCGGCGAGGCCGGCCACGCGTTCGTGCTCTACCTGCTGCCCCGCTCGAACCGCGAGAACGGCGAGTTCTGGCTGGACGGCAACGGCGAGCTGTGGGTCGGCCGCCGGCACAGCCTGAGCGAGCAGGAGCAGCTGCTCGGCCTGCCCGCCCGCGACGTGCGCCAGGCCGCCGAGGAGCTGGCCTCGAAGGCCGCGGACCCCGCCGTGCCGACCCGGATCGTCCGCGGCTACGACGCCGGCCTGGAGGCCGCGCTCGCCGACGCCCTGGACGAGGACAAGGACGCCGGGCTCAAGGAGTTCCTGAGCGGCCTGCGGCTGGTCAAGGACGCGTGGGAGATCGGCGAGCTGCGCGCCGCCTGCGACGCCACCGTCAAGGGCTTCACCGACGTGGTCCGCGAGCTGGGCCAGGCCGTCGCCACCTCGGAGCGCTGGATCGAGGGCACCTTCTGGCGCCGCGCCCGGGTCGAGGGCAACGACGTCGGCTACGGCACCATCGCCGCGGCCGGCCCGCACGCCACCACCCTGCACTGGGTGCGCAACGACGGCGACGTGCGCCCCGGCGAGCTGCTGCTGCTGGACGCGGGCGTGGAGACCAGCACCCTCTACACCGCCGACGTCACCCGCAGCCTGCCGATCAACGGCCGCTTCACCGGGCTCCAGCGCCGGATCTACGACGCCGTGTACGACGCCCAGGAGGCCGGCATCGCCGCGGTGCGGCCCGGCGCCCGGTTCCGCGACTTCCACGAGGCCTCGCAGCGCGTCCTGGCCGAGCGGCTGCTCGCCTGGGGCCTGCTGGACGCCTCGGTGTACGACGTCGAGAAGGTCCTGGAGCTCGGCCTCCAGCGCCGCTGGACCCTGCACGGCACCGGCCACATGCTCGGCCTGGACGTTCACGACTGCGCCCACTCGCGCCGCGAGGAGCACGTCGACGCGCTGCTGGTCCCCGGCATGGTGCTGACCGTCGAGCCCGGCCTGTACTTCCAGCAGGACGACCTGACCGTGCCGGAGGAGTACCGCGGCATCGGCGTCCGGATCGAGGACGACATCCTGGTCACCGCCGACGGCAACGAGAACCTCTCGGCCGGCCTGCCCCGCAGCGCCGAGGACGTCGAGGCCTGGATGGCCTCGCTCGCCTGAGCCGCCGCACGACGGCCGTGACGAGGTCACGGTGAAGGGCCCGGCCTCCCGAGCAGTGGGAGGCCGGGCCCTTCGGCTTCGGTGCGGGCGTCCGTTACCGGCGGCCCTGGGGGTCGAAGGCGTGCCGGCGGGCGGCCTGGTGGCCGTTCGCCTCGGCACCCACCTGGACGTCCACGTCGAACTGCGGGGCCTGCTTCATGGTGATCCGGAAGGAGTACTCGACCGAGTCGCCCCGGCGGTTGACGTCCAGCCCGGTCGGGGCGACCGCGGTCAGACCGTTGCAGTCCTCGCGCACCTCGACCGGCTTCCAGGCGCCGCCGGCCATCACCTCCAGCGTGACGTCGTCCGGGGTCAGCCAGTTGGCGCTCGACACGCCCACCACGGGGTGCAGGTTCGCGGTGCCCTCGGGCGCGGCGACCACGAAGCCGAACTCGGCGGGGGTCGTACCGACCTTGAGGCTCGACGCCGACACACCGGTCACCTCCGGGGCGTGGCGGTCGACGACCACGGCGTTCAGCTCGGCCTTCGCCATGTCGCGGTAGTCCGTGGAGTTCGGCACGGGGGCGTCCGCCTCGATCGTGATCCGGCCCGGACGGTTGGCCGAGGACAGCCGCATCCGGTACTCGATGGTCCGGCTCTCACCGGCGGCGAGCGTGAAGGCACCGTCCTTCCGGTTGATCACGTAGTCCATCCCGGTGCCCGTGCTGAGGTTGTCCAGCTTCTTCCAGCCCGAGGCGTCCTTGCGCTCCAGGGTGCCCTCCGCCATCGCGATCATCGAGCAGGGCGCGCCCTCGTACAGCTGGGTCGACACCACCGGGGCCACGTTGCGGGTGCCGGTGGCGTCGTTGTTCTTCCAGGTGACGGTGAAGGGGACCAGGTCGTTCAGCTCGATCTGCCCGCCCTCCTTCAGGCCGCCGAAGGTGATGCCGACACCCTTTCCGCCGGACTGGGTGCCCTTCGGGGCGGCGGGCTTGGCGGGCTTGGCGGCCGGCTTGGCGGAGACCGGCTTGGCCGGGGCCTTCGCGGCCGGCTTGGTCCCGGCGGCGGGGGCCGCGGGGGCCTGTGCCGCGGGGGCGTCGGCGGCGGGCGGAGCCGCCTCGGTGGTCGGTGCGGCCGGAGTGGTCGGCGCGGCCGGGGTGGGGGTGGTCGGGACGGCGCCCGCGCCGGGGGTGGCCGAGGAGGTGACGGCCGGGGTGGAGGCGGGAGCGGAGGCGGCGACGGACGCTCCGCCGTTCGTCGGGCCGCAGGCGGCGACACCGACGGCGGCGACGACGGC